>NZ_RZRO01000011.1:0-110658 GCF_003997975.1 Mesorhizobium sp. M7A.F.Ca.US.005.03.1.1 | reverse complement strand
CTATTGGCTGATCGCCGGGCGCGACGCCGGCTTCCGACGGCCGCTGTTCGAGCGCTAAAAATCAACTCGAAGGCGAACGCACCGCCTCCGTGGCATCCAGGGCCTGCTTCAGCCGCGAGTCGCGGTCGTAGACGTCGCCGAAATATTCGACCTTGCCCGACAGATCGGGCCATGCGGTGAAATAGGCGACATAGACCGGGATCGTGCGTGTCACGTTCTCGGTCGCGTGGCCGTGCTTCAGCTTTTCGGCGATATAGTCCACGGAGGTGCCAAGCACCGCCGCCGCCATGCCGCGCGGATCCTGCAGCCGCACGCAGCCATGGCTGAGCGCGCGCATATCGCGCTGGAAGAACGATTTCTGCGGCGTGTCGTGCATGTAGATCGCATGCTTGTTGGGGAACAGGATCTTCAACTCGCCCAGCGCGTTGGCCTCGCTCGGCTGCTGGCGCACGCTGTAGGGGATGTTCGAGCCATAGGCGCCCCAGTTGACCGCCGACGAAGGAATGCGCTTGCCGCGCGAATCCGTCACCTCATAGCCGGACCGGTCGAGATAGCCCGGATCGTTGCGCAATCTCGGCAGCATCTCGTTGACGATGATCGACTGGGGCACGCCCCAATAGGGATGGAAATCGACCTGCTTGATCTGGTCGTAGAAGAAGGAGGTCTGGTTGGTGGTCCGGCCAATGACGGCACGCGTCTTGAGCTTTTCCTCGCCATTGTCGATGTAGCTCGCGGTGAAGGCCGGCTGGTTGATGAAGACGCGCGGGCTGCCGAGATCGGAGGGCAGCCAGCGCAGTTCCTCCAGCGCCACTTCCACCTTCAGCAGCTTGTCGGCCTTGGATGTTCCGGCCAGCGTCGCGACGGTGCGCGGGCCGATGACGCCGTCGCCCTTCATGCCTGCCTTCTGCTGCACGGCCTTGATGACCGGGACCAGTTCCGGATCATAGACGTCGCTGGTGGCCAGCCTGGACAGGACCTCGCCATAGGCGCCGCCCATCTCGTCATCGAGATTGCGCGCGATCAGGGTCAGCAGCTTCGGCAGTTCGGGGCTGGTTTCGCCCGGCTTCAGCAGCAGTTTGGGGTCGACGACGATTTCGTTTTCCGCACTGGCCTGCAGCGCTTCCAGTTCGACGCGCAGCGCCTGGTATTCCGCATTCTGCGGGTGCCGCGATTCGAGATAGGTGCGCACCTGCTGGGTATGAGCCAGCGTTTTCAGCACGCCTTGCAGATCGAGCGGCTTGGCCGGGAAATCATAATAGCCGGTCATGCGGTTGGGATCGACGCGGCCGTTCTGGGCGTCGTGGGCATAGCGCAGCACACGCGCCGAAAGCGCCATCTCGAAACGGACGAGTTCTTTCAGTTGCGCATTGGCATCGGTCGACGATGCGCCGGCAGCGGGCACTTCGACCGTATAGTCGGCGGGCGTGAGGCCATAGCTTGAAGCCTCGCCAAGCACCCGCACCGCATCCTGCGCACGGCTGTTGAGGCTGGTTCCGCTTATCCAGATGAAATCCGGATTGGCCGAGTAGTACGCGATCAGCGCCTTGGCGATGTCGGGCTCGGCTAAGAGTTCGTAGTCGCCCAAGCTGGCAACCGCATCACGAAACGCGGCACCCGTAGCCGACGGGACGAAGGCGGCGTCCTGCGGTGTCGCCGGCGCCGGCGTCGCGGCCAATGCCGAGAAGTCGACGCGAACCAGCCGGTCGGCCTTGTAGGTGTAGTAGGACGGGCTGCTGATCTTCACATTGCCGCCGCCGCCACCGGACACTTTCGGCTTTGGCTTGTTCTTCGGTGGCGGGGGCGGAAACTCGCCTTTCGGCGCATGCCTGACGCCGCCGCCGAAAAGCATGTCGAAGAGCCCCTGCGCGCCTGCCTGGGGTACACCGAAAGCCAGCGTCGCCGTGATTGCCATCAGCGGCATCACGGTTGCTTTGTTTCCGAGGAATTTCATGAATCACCCGCTCCGGCCGCAACCGGTTCCCGTTCCGCACGCTCGATCGTCCCGCTCACCGCATGGCGGATGTAAGGCGCGACTATACTGATTCATACCGATTTCGTTAAGCTTTCATAAATTTTGGAAAGCCTGTTGCAGAACGGTTTCACAAGATCGTGACGGCTGGAGCGGAGGGTGGTTCCGCCCCAGCCGGAAATCCCCGCGGGATCAGGCGTTGGCGCCGCCATCGATGGTCAGGGCAGCGCCGGTGACGAAGCGGCCTTCCGGGCCTGCGAGCCAGGCGACCATGCCGGCAATGTCGTCGGCCTTGCCGAAGCGCGGCGTTGCCATCTTCCGGCGCTGATGCTCGGCATGCGGGCCGTCGGCCGGGTTCATGTCGGTGTCGGTCGAACCGGGGTGGACGACATTGGCGGTGATGCCGCGCGGGCCGAGGTCACGCGCCAGCGCCTTGGTCAGGCCGACCAGCGCCGCCTTGCTGGCTGAATAGGCCGTGAGGCTGCCGTCGGTCGCCCGCTCGGCAAGGTTGCTGCCGATCGAGATGATGCTGCCGCCCTCACCCATATGGGCGGCCGCGGCCTTGGAAGCGATGAACGGGGCCCGGAGATTGACCTCCATGGTCTCGTCGAAATCGGCGAGCGACAGCGTGTCGATTGGGGCGGCGCGCCAGATGCCTGCGCTGTTGACCAGGATGTCGAGTCGGCCAAAGGCGGTTACGGCGTCATCGACTGCCTTGTCTAGGGCGACCGCATCGCGGTTGTCGGCCTTGATCGCGATGGCGCGGCCGCCCTTGGCCTCGATCTCGGCGACGACAGCGCGGGCCTGTTCCTCGCCATGCACATAGGTCAGCGCGACGCTGGCGCCATCGGCCGCCAGCCTCCGCGCAATCGCCGCGCCGATGCCGCGACTGCCGCCGGTGACGAGCGCGGCCTTGCCGTTCAATCTGCTGGAAGACATCGAATTCTCCTTTTATGTAATGATCGATACATAAATATCTGTCAGCCTTGCCCGCTGGCGTCAACTGAATTATGTATCGATCAACACAGAAAGAGCGTCATGTCGGAACGAGGCCGTCCCCGCACCTTCGATCGAACCGCGGCCCTGCGCCGCGCGATGCAGGTGTTTTGGGCGCGTGGTTACGAAGGTGCATCGATGAGCGAGCTGACCGCCGCCATGGGCATCAACTCGCCCAGCCTCTACGCTGCCTTCGGCAGCAAGGAGGCGCTGTTCCTGGAGGCGACGGATTTTTACTCGCACACCGAGGGTGCCGACATCTGGCTGGCATTGGACGAGGCTCCGACCGCGCGGCAGGCGATCGAACAATTCCTGTGCCTGACGGCGAAAGCCTATGCGCAGAGCGATCGCCCGCAGGGCTGCCTGATCACGCTGGGCGCACTGCATCAGGATTCGAGCCGCGGCGCCATCTGCGACGATCTGCGCCGCCGTCGTGCCGAAAACCACACCGCCCTGCAAAAACGTCTGGAGCGCGGTATTGCCGAAGGCGAATTGCCGGCGGATTTCGACGCGAGCGCTGCCGCGACCTTCTTCGCCACGGTCCAGCACGGCATGTCGATCCAGGCGCGAGACGGCGCCTCGCACGCTGCCCTGCTGGCGACGGTTGCCGGGGCCATGGCTGCCTGGCAGACGTTGGCCGGCGGCAACGCGGCGTGACAAACGCCGGCTGGTGTGCTCGAAATCCGCCAGCAGGGCCGGGAGGGACGAGAGCGTGAAAAAGGGTTATCGCGAGCTGCTGGACGAGGCGAACGCCGTGATCGAGGTGGTTTCGCCGGAGGAAGCGGCCGGGCTGCTCGACGATGAAGACACCATCTTCGTCGATCTGCGCGATCCACGCGAAGTGGAACGCGACGGCCGGATTCCGGGCGCCAAGCATGTCACGCGCGGCATGCTGGAATTCTGGATCGACCCCGAAAGCCCTTACCACAAGCCGTTCTTCGCCTCGGGAAAGAGCTTCGTGTTCTTCTGCGCCGGCGGTTGGCGCTCTGCCCTGGCCACAAAGACGGCGCAGGACATGGGGCTTTCGCCGGTCAAGCACATCCTCGGCGGCTACACCGCCTGGAAGGCCGCCGGACTGCCGGTCGAACCCGGCGAGAAGAAGAAATAATCTCGACCGCCGCTCAATGCAGCAGCAATGGCTCGCGATGCGTCACGAAGCCGACCGCGCGTTCGACCACGCCCTTGTCGGCAAGAATGCGGCGATGGCCAAGCCCGTCGGCCCAGTAGAGCCGCACATGGCCGCCGGCGCCGGCATAGCGCCTTGCGTGATCGGCCGAGACTTCGCGGTCGTCCGGCGCGTGGATGACCAGGGTCGGCACCGGTGCCTGGGCGAGCTGGCGGTCGCCGGTGAATTCGTGCAGCGGCCGGCCGGAAAGATGCTCGACCCGGTCCGCCATGGCGGCTTGCGAGCGCGGGCCGACATTCAACATATGACTGAAGTCGGCAAAGATCGCCGGCAGGGAACTTGGCGCCGCGATCAGCACAAGGCGTCCCGCCGCCAGCGGCGGGATGTTCTTGACCGAGCCCGCGATGGCATTGGCGGCGACGGCGCCGCCGAAGGAATGGCCAACCGCCGCCGCGAACGGGCCGAACCATTCGCCGGCAACCCGCACCGCATCCACCGCATTGACCATGTTCAGGCGCCGGCCCTGCGACTGGCCGTGGCCAGGCAGGTCGAGCGAAACGACCCTGTAGCCGGCGGCGCGATAGCCTTCGATCAAGGCGCGCATATATTCGGTGCGCGAGCGCCAGCCATGGACGACGAGCACCGTGCCGACGGCCGCCCTGCCCGGCTCGGGCCGGAACTCGTGCACCATGACGCAGCCGGTCGCGGTCTTCAGCCGGTGATGACGCGCCTCGGTCATGAACCCCGTCGCACGCTCGACAGCGCGGCGCTCGCCATCGCTGAGCGCCTTGACATTCGGGGTGCGGCAGAACAATTCGAACGCCGCGCGTCCGCTGAGCCGTGGCGCGACACGCTCTGCCGCACCGAACACGCCCCGGATGACCTTCAGCCCGAATGATGCCATAGTGAGAATCCATCCATACGTTCAAGCATGAACATAATAGTTCAAAGATGAACAATAAACAAGAGCTGCCTTGGGACAACCCGCGTTTCCGCAACTGGGTCGCGGTGGCGCGCGCCTGCCATGTGCTTGAGCGCACGCTGGCGGTGAAACTTGCGCCGCTCGATTTGAAACCGGCGCAGCTCGACGTGCTGATGAACCTCTATCGCCACCCCGGAATGTCGCAGCACGATCTTGCCCGCAAGTTGCTCGTCGGCCGCTCCAACATCACCATGCTGTTGCCGCAGCTGGAAGCGCGTGGCCTGCTGCGCCGCGAGGGTGATGAGAAGGACAAGCGCATCTTGCGTCTCGCCCTGACGGAAGCCGGCGAGGCGCTGCTGATGCAGGCGCTGAAAGTGCATATGGCGCTGATCGAGAAGGCGATGAGCCAGTCGACGCCGGAGCAATGCGACATGATCGGCGAGCAGATGCGCAAGATCTATGATGTGCTGAATGAGGCTTGAGCGCCCTTCAGCCCAACCCTACCACATCGTCTTCTTCGCCCGTTCCGGCCATTCCTTGTCGTAGGTTTCGCCGTCGATGTTCTTGCGGCTGGTGATTTCCAGGATCTGTCCGGGCGTCGGCAGCGACTTCGGCTCGACATGCCTTGCCGGGTTCCAGAGCTCGGAGCGGACGATGGCCCGGGCGCATTGGAAATAGACCGCATCGATGTCGACGACGGTTACCGATCGCGCCGCCTTGCCGTCCACCGCAAATGACGCGCACAGCGCTGTATCCGTTGTGATGTGGGCGCGACCGTTGACGCGCAGCGTCGTACCGGAGCCCGGCACCAGGAACAGCAGGCCGACGCGTGGGTCGCGGATGATGTTTTTCAGCGAATCGGCGCGGTTGTTGCCGCGACGGTCCGGCATCATCAGCGTTTTCGGATCATGGATGCGCACGAAGCCGGCGAGATCGCCGCGCGGCGAACAGTCCAGCCCCTCCGGTCCGCTGGTCGCCAGTGCGACAAAGGGCGAGGCTTCGATGAAGGCGGCGTATTCGGGAATGACGTGGTCGAGTTCCTTGACCAGCGAGGCCTCGCCTGGAACGCCATAGAGTGCCTCGAGCTGCTCGACCGTGGTGATGACGGACATGTTTTCGCCTCCAAACCTTTGCCGGCGCTACGCCATCTCGATGACGTTTTGACGACAGCGAGAGGAATCAATCTAGCGGTCCCGGCTCAATCCCTTTTCCGCAAGCTCCGCGAGATAGGCTTCCCAGCGCGCATCCTTCTCGTGGCCGAGCGTATGCAGGTAATTCCAGGTGAAGATGCCGGTGTCGTGGAAATCGTCGAAGGTGATGCGCACGGCGTAGTTGCCGACCGGCTCGATCTTCAGGATCGCCACATTGCGCTTGCCGGGGACCGTCACCCGCTGATCCGGCGAATGGCCCTGCACTTCGGCCGATGGCGAGGCGACGCGCAGCAGTTCCGCCGGCAGTTCGAACGGATGGTGGTCGGGAAAGGTGACGGACAGAAGTTTGCGGTCCTTGGAAACCCTGAGTTCTTTCGGTGCGGTCATGCTGTTCGATCCCGTGTCATCCGCCCTTCCCTACGCCGCTTCGCCAAACGGGAAAAGGTCTGATGAGACCGACCGACATGCGATGTCGGCTGAGAGATGTTACCAAAGATCGAGAGGCGCTATCTTGAACAGCAGGCCGGATCGTATCACATAGCGGTATATAACGAAGCCGTTCACGGCCACGGGAAGCGCTTGAAGCATGGACATGATTGATCCTTTCGGTCGCACGATCAGCTATCTCCGCGTGTCGGTTACCGACCGCTGCGATTTCCGCTGCACCTATTGCATGGCCGAGGACATGGCCTTCCTGCCGAAGAAGGACCTGCTGTCGCTGGAAGAGCTCGACCGGCTGTGCACGGTTTTCATCGAAAAGGGCGTCAGGCGATTGCGGCTGACCGGCGGTGAGCCGCTGGTGCGCAAGAACATCATGCATCTGGTGCGCCAGCTGTCGCGGCATCTCGAAAGCGGCGCGCTGGAAGAACTGACGCTGACCACCAACGGCTCGCAGCTGTCGCGCTTTGCCGCCGAACTCGCCGATTGCGGCGTCAGGCGCATCAACGTGTCGCTCGATACGCTCGATGCCGACAAATTCCACAAGATCACCCGCTGGGGCCATCTCGACAAGGTCATGCAAGGCATCGATGCCGCGCAGGCGGCCGGACTGAAAGTCAAGCTCAATGCGGTGGCGCTGAAGGATTTCAACGACGCCGAGCTGCCCGACATGATGCGCTGGGCGCATGGCCGCGGCATGGACCTGACGGTCATCGAAACCATGCCGATGGGCGAGATCGACGCCGACCGCACCGACCAGTACCTGCCGCTGTCGCTGCTGCGCGCGTCGCTCGAACGCCAGTTCACGCTGACCGACATTCCCTTCAAGACCGGCGGCCCGGCGCGCTACGTCCAGGTCGCCGAGACCGGCGGACGGCTCGGCTTCATCACGCCGATGACGCATAATTTCTGTGAGAGCTGCAACCGCGTCCGGCTGACCTGCACCGGCACCCTCTACATGTGTCTCGGCCAGGAAGATGCCGCCGATCTGCGCGCGCCCTTGCGCGCCTCGGAAGGCAACGAGCTGGTCGCCGAAGCAATAGACGAAGCCATCGGCCGCAAGCCCAAGGGCCATGACTTCATCATCGACCGCCGCACCAGCCGCCCATCGGTGTCGCGCCACATGAGCGTCACTGGCGGCTGATCTTTCCGTGAAATTTATGCAATATCGCTTCGGGATCATGACTTCGAGGCGAGCATGCGGCTGCACTCTTCATTCCTGGTCATTGCGACAATGGCAGCAACCAGTGCGGTCGCCGCGCCATTCACCTATGTGAACGATCGCTTCGGCACTGTCTGCACCTTTCCCGACGACGTCTTCACCGATCGCCAGCCGGAGCCCGACAATGGCGACGGACAGCAATGGCTGAGCGCCGATGGCGCCAGCCTGATCTGCTCGGGCATCCTCAACGTCGACGACGACACGCCGAAAGGCTTTGTCGCGGCGGAGAAGGCGAGCAAGGAGCCGGGCTACAAGATCACCTACAGCAAGGCCGGAAAGGACTGGGCCGTGCTGTCGGGCCTGAGGGATGGAAAGATATTCTACGAGCGACGTCTGTTTGGGAAAGACGGTATCATCCGTACGGTCTGGGTCGACTACCCGCCGGCGCTGAAGTCGAAATACGATCCGCTGGTCGGCGCCATCGCCGGCAGTCTCAAGGGGCCATGACGGTTTCGAACCACACCCCAGAAAAAGTCTTGTTCGCGAACCGCAGCCGGATTTACGGCCAGTCTGTTCCAGCCTAGCCTTCCCCTGGAAGCTGCTCTTCGCTCACAGGGGGATACACCATGCGCAAACTCGTTCTTTCTCTGGCACTGCTTGGCCTCGCGGCCGTGCCCGCGGCGGCGCAGTCGATCGGCGGCACCTATACGGTCGCCGGCACCAACTTCGAAGGCTCGGCCTATGGCGGCGAAGCCACCATCACGCTGACCAGCGGGACGACCTGCGCGATCCATTGGGAAACTGGTGGCTCATCTTCCGACGGCATCTGCATGCGCAACGATGATGCCTTCTCCGCCGGCTATGTCATGGACAAGGACATTGGCCTCGTCGTCTACAAGGTGGCGGCGGACGGTTCGCTGCACGGTCTTTGGACGATCGCCGGCAAGGAAGGCAATGGCACCGAGGTGCTTACGCCGAAGAAGTAAGTTCGCCATCGCAGGCGATATTCAGGGCCACAAACAAGGCTGTGGCCCAGTCCTTTGCTGTTGCTGTTTCATGCCCGACTGTTACAGGCTTGCTGCCTGAAGCGCGTCGCGTTTGAACGGATTCAGCCACGCGCTTCAGGTCTTTGTTTCTTATGCATGTCGTTTCCCCAAACCGAGGTCACTTTTGGGCGATATGTATTAGCAGAACCGGTAGCCGTCTTGCCCCTGTCTCCAAATCTTCGCGGCGCATTGTTCATGATGGTGGCGATGGCCGGCTTCACCCTCAACGACGCCATAACCAAATACTCGTCGCAATCGATGAACATGGCGCAGGTCATGTTGATCCGTGGGGCTTTCGCTTCGCTTTTCGTCGGCCTGCTGGCCTGGCAGCGCGGCGCTCTCGCCCACCCGGGCTCGATGCTGCAGCCTCTGGTCGCCTTGCGCGTGATCAGCGAGGCCGGCGCAACGGTGAGTTTCCTCGTCGCCCTCGCCCATCTGCCGATCGCCAATGTTTCGGCGGTGCTGCAGGCGCTGCCGCTGGCGGTGACGATGGGAGCGGCACTTGTCTTTGGCGAGACTGTCGGCTGGCGGCGTTGGCTGGCCATCGCCATCGGATTTGCCGGCGTGCTGATCATCGTGCGGCCGGGCTTCGAAGGGTTCAGCGTCTACTCGCTGTCGGCGCTGGCCAGCGTCGCCTGCTGCGCGGTGCGCGATCTCGCCACCAAGCGGATTCCCAAGGCCATTCCGACATTGCTGGTGTCGACGGCAACCGCGCTTGCCATGACCATCGTCGGCGCGGCGCTGTTGCCGGCAATGGGCGGCTGGACGCCGATGACGGGCAACAGCACGGCCCTGCTGGCCCTGGCTGCTGTGCTGGTGATTATCGGCTACCAGTTCATCATCATGGCGATGCGGGCGGGCGACATCTCCTTCATCGCGCCGTTCCGCTACACGGCCCTGATCTGGTCGATCCTGCTTGGCCTGTTCATCTTCGCGGACATTCCCGATCTGCCGATGATCGTCGGC
Organism: Mesorhizobium sp. M7A.F.Ca.US.005.03.1.1; assembly: GCF_003997975.1. NCBI lineage: Bacteria > Pseudomonadati > Pseudomonadota > Alphaproteobacteria > Hyphomicrobiales > Phyllobacteriaceae > Mesorhizobium > Mesorhizobium sp. M7A.F.Ca.US.005.03.1.1. The sequence continues at coordinate 100,882 of NZ_RZRO01000011.1, read as the reverse complement.
GCCACCATCATCATCGGCTCCGGCCTCTATGCGCTCTACCGCGAGCGGGTCGTCGGCCGGCGCAAGATCGTCGCCGAAAGCACGGGGCCAAGCATGGTTCCGGACGGAATCTAGCCAGATCATTGAAGGTTCTTGTGATTTCCGACGGCTGGCATACAGGCTTCGTGGCATGAAGCGAGACATTGCGGGGATTGTTCTGGCCGGTGGCCAGTCGAGGCGGATGGGCGGCGGCGACAAGAGCCTGTTGCCGCTTGGCGATGGCTGCCTGCTTGACCAGGTCGTGTCGCGCTTCGCCCCGCAAATAGAATCGATGGCGCTCAGCGCCAATGGCGACCCTGCACGACTCCTGCGCTTTGGACTGCCGGTGCTTGCCGACAGCGTGCCCGGCTTTGCCGGTCCGCTCGCCGGAATCCTGACCGGCCTCGAATGGGCCGCGGCCAACAGGTCTTGCAAGGCGATCGTCAGCGCTGCCGGTGACACGCCTTTCCTGCCGTTGGACCTTGTCGAGCGTCTGGCAGGGGCCGCCGATCAAAGCCCCGGTTCTATTGCCGTTGCCCGCTCGGCCGGCAAGCGGCATCCGACCTTCGCGCTGTGGCCGATCGGCTGCCGCGATGCCTTGCGGCACTTTCTGGTCGATCAGGATATCAGGCGGGTTTCGGCTTTCATCGACCGGCAGGGTTTTGTCGAGGTGGAGTTCCCGGTTCCGCCATCGGCGGGGATCGACCCTTTCTTCAACATCAACGAACCGGACGATCTTGTGTCTGCCGAGCGTCTGTTGCAGAGCATCAAGCCATGAACAGACGCGTCTTCGGCATCACCGGCTGGAAGAATTCCGGCAAGACGACTTTGACCGAGAGGTTGGTCAGCGAATTGGTCCGGCGCGGCTGGAAGGTGTCGACGGTGAAACATGCCCACCATGACTTCGACATCGACAAACCTGGCGCGGACAGCTTTCGCCACCGGCAGGCCGGCGCCACCGAAGTCGCGATCGTCTCCGGCGTTCGCTGGGCACTGATGCACGAGCTGCGCGGCGAGGATGAGCCGACATTGGAGACTGTCCTGTCGCGGCTTGCCCCTTGCGACCTCGTGCTGGTCGAAGGCTACAAGCGCGAAGCCCACAGCAAGATCGAAACCCGCCGGCTGGATGCGAAGGACCGTACGCCGCTTTCAGCGGAGGATCCCAACATCGTCGCTGTTGCCGCCGATTTTGCCATTGAAGGCGAGCTGCTGCCGGTATTCGATCTCGACGATGCAAAATCGATAGCCGACTTCATCGAGCGCACCGCCGGGCTCGTTGCTTGAGCGCTGACGCAACGGCAGAATAGCCTTGCCCATTTTTATGGTTTTGCAGTTGCTTTTTTCTTGGAAAGAGTGGGAGTATCGCGCCAGCGGGCGGTCAAAAGCACCGCCCCACAGAGCCGTTCGGAACGACGGCCGGGACCATAAAGAGAGGACCATCATGCGTATTTCACTGCGTATCGCGCTTGCCGCATCGGCCGCGCTGCTGACACTCGGCGTCGCCCAGGCCCAGGAAAAGACCCTGAGGATCGGCACCGAAGGCGCCTACCCGCCCTTCAACAACCTTACCGCCGATGGCCAGCTCGTGGGCTTCGATATCGACATCGCCAAGGCGCTTTGTGATGAGATGAAGGTCAAGTGCACCTTCGTCGCCCAGGATTGGGACGGCATCATTCCAGCCCTCCAGGCCGGTAAATTCGACGCCATCGTCGCCTCGATGTCGATCACGCCGGAGCGCAAGGAGAAGGTCGACTTCTCGAACAAATACTACAACACGCCCTCGGCGATCGCCGTGCCGAAGGACAGCACGCTGAAAGGCGTGACCAAGGAAGATCTCGCCGGCAAGACCATCGGCGTCGCCACCACCACCACGCATTTCAACTATGCCTCGAAGACCTACACCGACAGCACCGTGAAGGGCTATCCGAGCAGCCCCGAGGAGCAGGCCGATCTTGCCAATGGTCGTCTCGACGCCATCGAGGACGATATCGTCGTGCTGCAGCAGTTTCTGGACTCGCCTGACGGCGCCTGCTGCAAGATCCTCGGCCAACCTTCGCCGCAGCCGGTCGAGATTTTCGGGCCTGGTGCCGGCATTGCCGTACGCAAGGGCGAAACTGACCTGGTCAACAAGCTCAATTCGGCCATCGCCGCCATTCGCGCCAATGGAAAATACAAGGAAATCAACGACAAGTATTTCAAGTTCGACGTCTACGGCGCCGAGTCCTGATAAGCCAGTTCAAGACGGCGGGGAATTTCCCCGCCGTCTTTCTATTCGTCTTGGGAATGCCGTGGGGATAAGACCGGTCGATGCCAGCCCAGAGCATATGGACACTTCTCAGTTGGGGACCTGAAGGCTGGCTTGACGATATTGCCTATGGCGCACTGATCACCATTGCGTTGGCGCTTGCCACGCTGCCCATCGGATTGACGATCGGCTTTTTCATTGCACTCGCCAAGCAGTCCGAAGAACCGTCGCTGCGCCTTGCCGCCAACATCTACACCACCGTCTTTCGCGGCCTGCCAGAACTGGTGACGCTGTTCCTGTTCTTTTTCGGCATGCCGATCCTGCTGCAGCATCTCGTCAGGTATTTCCGGCCTGACGTCACCATCGACGTCAACAGCTTTGTCGCCGGCATGATCGTGCTTGCACTGATCTTCTCCTCCTATGCCAGTGAGGTTTTCCTTTCCGCCTTCCGCGCCATTCCCAAAGGCCAGTATGAGGGCGGCTATGCCATCGGTCTTTCGAACTGGCTGACCATGCGCAAGGTGATCGTGCCGCAACTGCTGCGCATCGCGTTTCCTGGACTGGAGAACTGCTGGCTCAGCCTGCTCAAGGACACGTCGCTGGTGTCGGTCGTCGGCCTGGCCGAGACGCTGCGCAATGCCAGCATTGCGGCCCGCGTCACCAAGCACGCTTTCCTGTTCTTCGGCGTCGCCTCGCTGGTCTTTCTTGGCCTGGCCGTCCTGTCGTCCTTCGCCACCAATGCGATCCTGCGCTCGCTTGGCCGGCGGGAGGCGCAGCGATGAGCGCCACGGCCACCATGGTCGAACGTCCGCCGCCACGGGCGCGCGGCTGGCCGCGCAGGCGTATCGCCGGTTACGCGCTGGTGGGCCTATGGATTTTGTTCGGTATCGGCATCGTCAGCTATCTCTTCCTTGCCTGGAATCCCGATTTCTTTGCCAAATATGCGCCGGCTTATCTGAGCGGGCTTGGGGTCACGCTGGCGCTGGTTTCCATATCGATGGTACTCGGCGCGATCCTGTCGGTGCCCGTCGCTTACGGGCGCATGTCCAGCAACCGGATCCTGTCCGGCCTCGCCTATTGCTACGTCTATTTCTTCCGCGGCACGCCGCTGCTGGTCCAGACCTATCTGGTCTACTACGGATTGGGCTCGTTCCGCGTCGAACTCCAGTCGGTCGGCCTCTGGGATTTTTTCAAGGACGCGTTCAATTGCGGCGTCTTTGCCTTTGCGCTCAACACGGCCGCCTACCAGGCGGAGATCCTGCGCGGCGCCATAGAGAGCGTGCCAAGAGGGCAATGGGAAGGGGCGGCCTCGCTTGGCCTGCATAAACTGCAGACGTTGCGCAAGATCATCCTGCCGCAAGCCCTGATCGTCGCCTTGCGGCCCTATGGCAACGAACTGATCCTGATGGTCAAGGCGTCCGCCATCGTCGCCATCATCACGGTCTACGATCTGATGGGCAATGCCAAGCTCGCCTTCGCCAACTCGTTCGACATCCAGGCCTATATCTGGGTCGCCCTCGTCTATCTGGTGATGGTCGAGATCTTGCGGCATGGCGTCGAATGGATCGAGCGCCGGATCACCGTTCACCTGAAACGCTGACGATTTTCAATTCGGCTGCACCAGTCGATCAGGCTCTACGCGTCTTGACGAATTGAGCGCAGAGCCTAGAGCTTTCGCAGCAAATTCCGTTTCCATTCTGAAGGGCAAGCTCATGGCATCTGTGGCATTTCTCGGTCTTGGCGTGATGGGCTATCCGATGGCCGGACACTTGAAGAACAAAGGCGGCCATGACGTCACCGTCTACAACCGCACCAAGGCCAAGGCCGAGCAATGGGTTGGCCAGCATGGCGGTAGCCTGGCGGCGACCCCTGCGCAGGCCGCCGAGGGCAAGGATTTTGTGTTCTCCTGCGTCGGCAATGACGACGATCTGCGTTCGGTGACGACCGGTCCGGAAGGCGCCTTCAAATCGATGAAGAAGGGTTCGGTCTTCATCGACAACACCACCGCCTCGGCCGAGGTCGCTCGCGAGCTGGCGGCGGCGGCGCAAGCCGGCGGGTTTTCGTTTCTCGATGCGCCGGTCTCGGGCGGCCAGGCCGGCGCCGAGAACGGCGTGCTGACTGTCATGGTCGGCGGCGAGCAGGATGCGTTCGACAAAGCGAAGCCTGTCATCGACGCTTTTGCCCGCATGGTCGGCTTGATGGGGTCGGCCGGTGCCGGCCAGCTCACCAAAATGATCAACCAGATCACCATCGCCGGCCTCGTCCAGGGCCTGGCCGAAGGCATCCATTTCGGCAAGAAGGCCGGGCTCGACATCGAGAAGGTGATCGAGGTGATTTCCAAGGGCGCCGCGGGCTCCTGGCAGATGGAGAACCGCCACAAGACGATGAACGCCGGCAAATATGATTTCGGCTTCGCCGTCGACTGGATGCGCAAGGATCTCGGCATCTGCCTGGCCGAGGCCGACCGCAATGGCGCCAGACTGCCGGTCACCGCACTCGTCGACCAGTTCTACAAGGATGTGCAGGCGATGGGCGGCAAGCGCTGGGACACGTCCTCGCTGCTCGCCCGTCTCGAAAAATAGGTCTCTGCCGTGGCAGAGCTCTCGCCTCAATCCAGTGCCGCGGAAATCGTCGCCCATCTTCGCGCCATCGGATCCGAGCAGAACCGCCTCGGCATGTTGCGCTACGGCATCAAGATCGACCGTGCACTTGGCATCTCGCACGGCATGCAGCGGCAGATCGCGCGGACGATCAAACGCAACCACGAGCGCGCCTTCGAGCTATGGGACAGCGGCATCATGGAGGCGCAGTTCATTGCCTCCGTCACGGCTGACCCGAAACGGTTTTCTGCTGAAGATGCAAGGCGATGGGCGGCTAGTTTCGACTCCTGGGACATCGTCGACGGCGTCTCGGATCTCTTTGTCGATACGGACGCCTGGAAAGAACTGATCGCCGAGTTCGCGGCCGACGAGCGGGAGTTCGTTCGGCGCACGGCCTTCGCCATGATGGCCTGGTCTGTCGTCCACCGGAAGCAGGAGCCAGGGGCGACCTTCCTCTCCTTCCTGCCGATCATCGAAACGCACGCGAACGACAGCCGCAATTTCGTGAAGAAAGCCGTGAACTGGGCGCTTCGGTCGATCGGTAAGCGATCGATGAACATGCACGGTGCCGCCCTGGCTGTCGCCGAACGACTGGCGCAGTCGGCCGACAAGACGGCGCGCTGGATCGGCAAGGACGCCGTAAGGGAGCTGACCAATGCCAAGACGCTCGCGCGGATCGCCGCCAGGAAAGGCTGACGGCGCGCGTTCCGCCATGTCAGTATCTCGCCGACATGTGAAGTGGCTGCCGACATGTGATGCGCCTCGAGCGTTGACGTCTTTGGCAGCGGCGTCTTTACTTTAGGCTCAAAGGAAGCGGCCGATGAGCAATCCTCTAAAATCAACCCTGGCGCTCGCTGCCGCTTTGTTTGTGTCCGCTGCCGCCGATGCCTCGGCCGAGACTGCGCACATATTCTGGAAGGATCTGCGTCCGGCTACGCAATCCGCCGCCGAAAACGTCGGGCTGCCGATGATCGCGGCAAAATTGCCCGACCATGGCGAAACGCTGTCCGTCAATCTTCAGGACAAAAGCATTCAGCTAGCCGGCTACGCATTGCCGGTCGATCGCGACGGTGATCTTGTCTACCAGTTCCTGCTGGTACCCTGGACGGGTGCCTGCAGTCACATGCCGACGCCGCCGCCCAACCAGATTGTCCTGGTTACGCCGGCCCGTCCCTTCAAGATGTCCGAGGCCTATCAGCCTGTAGCGGTCACCGGCGCGCTGAAGCCGGACATGGAGAAGAACCAGCTGTTCATCCTCGACGGCGTCAGCATCATCCAGTCTGGCTACAGCGTGCGCAAGGCAGATGTGGTGAGCGTCGAGACCGTGCCGGATACGATCACTCTGCCGGTGAACTCACCCTGGAGTTTCCTCAACAAAAAGAAGAACTAAGCGGGATGACTTTATGTGACGTTCAGCTCAGGCAGCGTTGGCACCCGATTCCTTGTCCAGAACCATGTAGTCGAGCGGGATTTCGGTCGTGTACTTGATCTGCTCCATGGCGAAGGACGACGACACGTCACGAATTTCGATCTTGGCAATCAGCCGCTTGTAGAAGGCGTCATAGGCGGCGATGTCGGGCACCACGACGCGCAGGAGATAATCGACGTCGCCGCTCATGCGGTAGAACTCAACCACCTCGGGAAACTCCTGGATGACTTCCGAGAAACGCCGCAGCCATTCATGGCTATGCGAATTGGTGCGGATCGACACGAAGACGGTGACGCGCACATTGACCTTTTCATGGTCGAGAATGGCAACGCGCCGCTTGATGACGCCCTCTTCCTCGAGCTTCTGGATGCGTCTCCAGCAAGGCGTCGTCGACAGCCCGACTTTCTTGGCGACATCGGCGACCGCGAGTGTCGCGTCCTCCTGCAAGAGGCGGAGAATTTTTCTATCGAGGCGATCCATATCGTGCTCCCAAAGGAATAGAATGCCTATACTCTGCCTTATCCAGGCCTTTCACAAGAAAGAAATTCTGCTGATCGGGCAAAAAGCGAGTGATTTCTTGCTGAAAGGTCAGCCGAGGCGATAGCGGATTTCCGAACGCAGAAAAGGCAGCAAATCCATTTCAAACCACGGATTCTTCTTCAGCCAGCCCGTGTTGCGCCACGAGGGATGCGGCAGCGGCAGCACTTTCGGACCGATGGAATTCTCCCAGATGGAGCGCCAGTCCATGACCGTTTCCGTCAGTGAGGGCCGGCGCGCCGCACCCATGTGCCAGGACTGCGCGTAGATACCGATCGTCAGCACCAGATCGATCCGTGGCATAGAGGCCATCAAAGGTGCGCGCCAGGCCGCCGCGCATTCGCGCCTCGGCGGCAGATCTCCCCCCTTGGCATCCTGGCCGGGAAAGCAGAAGCCCATCGGGACGATTGCGAATTTTTCGATGTCGTAGAATTCGTCGCTCGTCACGCCAAGCCAGCTGCGCAGGCGGTCGCCGGAAGCGTCGGTGAACGGCATGCCCGACAGATGCACCTTGGTGCCGGGCGCCTGGCTGGCGATCAGGATCCGGGCGGTGGATGATGGGCGCAGCACTGGTCGCGGCTCATGCGGCAACGGCTTGCCGGCCGGATTTTCCACGCAGATGCGGCAGGCGCGGACCCTGGCGACGAGGTTTTCGAGTTCGGCAGTCATTCTCAGGCTGATGCGCTCGGCCGGCTGGAAACGGCTTGATGCCAGCGCAACACATTCGCGCACTTATCTGGTACCTTGATGCGTGCCGGCTTCATGAAATCGACAGCGATCAGGCCGGTGATGTCGGCGATCGAATAGCTGTCACCGGCGATGAACTCCCGGCTGCCCAGTTCGCCGTCCAGCAGCCTGAGGAACGCCACGGCCTTCGGCTTGTTGGCCTCACCCCATTCAGGGACCTGCGGGATTTCCCATTCCTTCATGGCCGGATGGATGTGCCGGAAGGCCTGCGTGACGCAGCTGAGTAAATTGAATTCCATCCGCCTCTGCCACATCTCGACCTGCGCCTTGCCGAGTGCGCCACGCCCGAACAAAGCGGGCTCCGGATGCAGTTCCTCGAAATAGCGGCAGATGGCGACGGATTCGGTGATGACGGTGCCGTCGTCGAGTTCCAGCACCGGCAGACGCTGCAAGGGGTTGCGCGAGCTGACCGCCTGTTGCCTGTGTTCCAACGCGCCCATATCGATGGGCACCTGCGCAACCTCGATGCCTTTCTCGGCCAGGAAAACGCGGACCCGCCTTGGATTGGGCGCCCGGCCACCGTCGAAGAGCTTCATTCCATCCTCCTGTTCGTCCTCGGTTCCAGTTCCAGGATGCGCATCACCAGAAGCGAAAAATCTCGCGCACGGCATCGCCGATCGACGCCAGTGTGCCGTGCTTCTTCTCGACGACTTCGCCGTGATGGCTGTCTCGCCAATTCTGCGGCTGATCGAACGTTCCCGCCCAGATGCCGGCCTTTGCCGCGCGGGCGATGGCTTCCTCGCTCTCGAAGTCGCCATAGGCAACCGCCCAGCCCGCCTCGACCTGCGCGCGGTTGAGATCCTTGCCGCCGGCGGTGCAGTCGCCGAGCAGCCGGCCATAACGATCACGCTGCCAGCCGGTACAAGAGACGGGCTTGCCGGCGATCAGGCGAACGAGCGACTGACGCGCAAGCGTGCCGCAGGAATAGTCCGCGCCGTTCTTGCGGCAGGTCTGCGTATATTCCGGAGCATCGATGCCGCGCATGCGGATACGCTCGGTGCCAAGCGTGATCGAATCGCCGTCGTTGATGATTGCCACGCCTTGCGTCTTGCGTGTCTCCACCCGGTCGAGGCGGGCCGCCAGCAGGATCAGCAGTCCGAGGATGATGACGGCAAGCCCGTAATCCACCAGCCGGCGCCACAGGCTTCTGGGGCGCGCAACGTATCGCCGGCGCGGCCTCGGCGACCATGAACGGCTCATATGGCAAACGGTTGGTTAATCATTCGAACGTAGCTTAACACTTGGAAACCGCTGCTCGCATAAATTGAAGTTTTGATGCCCTTGCAACGCTCGAACACAGCGGACAAGTTCATTGTGGACCGCAGGAAACGCCATCGCAACAGCGATGTCGCGCGCGCGGTGCGCAAGACGCGTGACCGTCTTTCGCAGCAGGCCGGCAATCCCGATTTCGATCGCGAACTGCTGAAGCTGCATGCCCGAGCGATGACAAGCGGCGCCATCGCCATCCCGCTTCTCGTGCTGGCGATTGCCGCGGGTGGCCGGCTGGCCGGAATCGGCAATGAGATCGGGCTTTGGGCGCTGTTCACGCTAACCTGCTACACTATCGTTGCCTTCATGGCGCGGCGCATCGAGCGCACTGAAGCTTCCGAGCTCAACCCTTTGCAAGCACGGCGGGAATTCCTGATCGGCCATTTCCTGTGCGGTCTCGGCTGGGCTTGGTTCGTGTGGCTTGGCTGCAGCGTCTGCGAGGTCGATCCGTTCCACATCGTCAAGGCCGTGGTGCTGTTGTTCGCCATGGCGGCGACCGCGGTGATGACCTCGTCTCTGCGGGGCGCGCTGCTGGCGACCTTTGCCGTTCCCGTGGCGCTCTACGCCTATGCCGGCGCCAAGCTATGGATGCCGGTCGAGGCGATCATGGCCGCGCTGCTGGTCGTGTCGCTGCCGTTCTTCGCCTATGTGGCCCGTCATCTCAACCACTCGTCCCTGATGATGCTGTCGTTCCGCTCCGAAAAGGATGCGCTGATCGCCGAACTGGAGACGGCGAAATCGATGTCGGACGAAGCGCGGCGGCGGGCCGAGGACGCCAATCTGGCGAAATCGCGGTTCCTCGCCTCGATGAGCCACGAATTGCGCACGCCGCTCAACGCCATTCTCGGTTTTTCCGAGGTGATGTCGAACGAGGTGCTGGGACCGATGAGCAATCCCACCTATCGTGACTACGCCCATGACGTGCACGAATCCGGCCAGCATCTGCTCGACCTGATCAACGAGATTCTCGACCTGTCACGCATCGAGGCCGGCCGCTACCAGCTCAATGAAGAGCCGGTGATGCTGCTTGGTATCGTCGAGGACTGCTGTCACATGATGGAGTTGAGGGCGCGCAACAAGGATATCCGTGTCGTCCAGGATTTCGAGCACGAGCTGCCTCGGCTGTTCGCCGATGAACGGGCCGTGCGGCAGATCACGCTCAACCTTCTGTCGAACGCGATAAAATTCACCGCCACCGGCGGCGAAATCCGTGTCCGTGTCGGTTGGACGGCGGGCGGCGGACAATACATTTCGATCAAGGACAATGGCCCGGGCATACCGGAAGACGAGATCCCGATCGTGCTTTCCGCCTTCGGCCAGGGCTCCATCGCCATCAAGAGCGCCGAGCAAGGCACCGGGCTTGGCCTGCCGATCGTGCAAGGGCTGCTCGCAATGCATGGCGGCGAGTTCGAACTTCATTCCAAGCTGCGCGAAGGCACCGAGGCGATCGCCATCTTCCCGCTGAGCCGGGTGATGGAGGAATTGCCAGCACTGCCGACAGCAGCGGTGGCGGCTCGACGGCGGTAATACCTCAAGCCCTAACCGCGTACCGCCGCAGCCATGCCCGAACTGGTCAGCGCGGCGGCCTTGACCAGACCCGCGGCAAGGGCGGCCCCTGCCCCTTCGCCATGGCTGATGCCCAGATCAAGCAACGGGCGCAAGCCGAGCCGTTGGGCGGCGCGTGCATGCGCGGGTTCCGGCGACAGGCTGGCCAGCAGGCAATGGTCGAGCGCGGCGGGATTGACGCCATGCAGTACCGCTGCGGCTGCCGTCGCCGCCAATCCGTCGAGCAGCACCGGGATCTTCTGCATCCGCGCGGCCAGAATGGCACCGGCGATCGCCGCGAATTCCCGGCCGCCGACCCGGCGCAGCGCCTCGAGCGGGTCGCCGAGATGGCCGCCATGAAAAGCCAGCGCCGCATCGACCACGTCCGCCTTGCGTGCCTGCATCGCCGTATCGGCGCCTGACCCCGGGCCGGCCCAGTCGGCGCCCCCGCCCCCGAACAGCGCCGCAAACAGGGTGGCGGCGACGGTGGAGTTGCCGACGCCGAGATCGCCGAGACACAAAAGATCGGTGCCGCCGGCGATCGCTTCCATGCCGAAGGCCATGGTGGCGGCACAGCCACGCTCGTCAAGCGCGGCCTCTTCGGTGATGTCGGCGGTCGGGATGTGCAGGGCAAGATCGAAAACCTTAAGCCCGAGATCGTAGGCAATGCAGATCTGGTTGATCGCGGCACCTCCGGCGGCGCAAAGTTCGACCGCGTTGGCGGTCGCCGCCACCGGCCGTGGCGAAATGCCGTGGCGCGTGACGCCGTGATTGCCGGCAAAGACCGCCATCAGCGGTCTTGTCACCGCGGGCGGAGCCCGCCCGCTCCAGGCGGCCAGCCAGGCGGCGATGTCCTCGATGCGGCCAAGCGAATTGCCCGGTTCGGCCTTGGCAAACAGCGTGCGCACGCGGGTCTCGGCTGCCGTGTCGGCCGCCGGCAGATTGGCCAACAGGTTGCGAAAATCGTCGAAAGGCAGTGCGCTGGTCATCTTGTTATCGATCATTCCCTGGATTTGGTAAGCGGCATAGCCGCCTTGCGGGGTTGGCACAACCTCTGGGATGATGGGCCTGCATTTGCCGCAAAGCCGGCCCCGAAGGGCGCAATCGCGAGGGCTTGCATTGGCTTTGCCGTTGCACCATGTGGAGGTGGAACAAGGGATTGCGGATGGAAGCCCAAGAGAAAGTCATGACGGCCATCGAATCCCCGTGCATCCTGGTCTGTTCGATCGACATGAAAACCGGCTTCTGTTTCGGGTGCGGCCGCACGCGCGAGGAAATCGGCGCCTGGATCGGGATGACGCCGGAAACGCGCCGCAGCGTCATGGCTGAATTGCCGGCCCGGCTGGAAACGGTCGAGCGCCGGCCGCGCCGGGAAACGCGCCGCACCCGCATGGCGCGCGAACGCGACGCGCTGTCGTGAGGTGCGGATGAGCCGGTTGTTCTGGATATTGATGGCCGCGATCGGGGTGGGAGCAGTCCTGCTCATGCTCAACGATTCCGCCGGCAGCACCCTCGGCGTGGAGAACAACGATTTCAGCCGGCTGATCTGGCTCGGCGCCTTTGGCGCCCTTATCGGCGCCGGCCTGCTTCGCTCGGGCCGACCCCTGGGCGCCATGGCCCGCAACTTAGGCGCCTGGGCGGCCATCGCGCTCGCGCTGATCGCCGGCTATCAGTACCGCTATGAGCTGCAGGATGTCGCCAGCCGGGTGACCGCGGGCCTTGTTCCCGGCAGTCCGCTGGCCCTGGGTATCGAAGACGGTCACGCCACCGTAACGCTCGACAAGGCGGACAACGGCCATTTCGAAGCGCGCATCCTGGTCAACGGCAACCCGGTCCGGGCCGTGGTGGATACCGGCGCGACCAGCACCGTGCTGACGTCCGAAGACGCACAAGCCGCCGGATTCAATCCAGCGGCGCTCAACTACACCATACCGGTTTCGACCGCCAACGGCATGGCACGCGCCGCGGCCGTGAAAACCGATCAGATTGCGATCGGCGGCATCACGCGCAGGGATATGTCGGTGATGATCGCCGCACCCGGCATGCTCAGCCAGAGCCTGCTCGGCATGAACTTCATCGGTTCATTGTCGGGTTTTGACGTGCGCGGCGACCGCATGATCCTCAGGGACTGATCCCGGAATCTCAAGCCGCTTCGGCTGCCGCTCCGCCGAGTTCGACGGCCGCGAAAGCCGCCTTCAGCACGTCCGGGCCGGCGCCGGGTTTTGTCGCGTCGGTGGACAGGATCTGCCGGTAGCGGCGCGCGCCGGGCAAGCCATGGAACAGTCCGACCATGTGGCGGGTGACATGTCCAAGCCGCCCACCCAGCTCGATATGACGTGCCGCATAGTCCGCCATCGTATCGATCAGCGCGGCGAAATCGAAGGGCTCGGACTGGACGCCGTAGAAAGCGGCATCGACGCCAGCCAGAATGCCGGGCGTGTGGTAGGCGGCGCGGCCAAGCATGGCGCCGTCGACATGGCCGAGATGCGCCAACGCCTCTTTGATCGTCTGAATGCCGCCATTGATGCCAATGAATTCGTTAGGTTTTCTAGCCTTCAGCCGATAGACCCTGTTGTAGTCGAGCGGCGGGATGTCACGGTTTTCCTTGGGGCTCAGCCCTTCCAGCCACGCCTTGCGTGCATGCACCCACAATGCGTCGGCGCCGGCGTCGAAAACTCCATCCGCCAACGCATCGAGGGCCGGCTCCGGATCCTGCTCGTCGACGCCGATGCGGCATTTGACGGTCACGGGAATTGTCACCGCCGCCTTCATCGCCGCGACACAGCCGGCAACGAGGTCCGGCACCTTCATCAGGCAGGCGCCGAACGTGCCCGACTGGACGCGGTCTGACGGACAGCCGACATTGAGGTTGATCTCGTCATAGCCAAAGGCCTCGCCGATGCGCGCCGCCTCGGCAAGTTTTTCGCGATCCGAGCCGCCGAGCTGCAGCGCGACCGGATGTTCTGACGCATCGAAGCCGAGCAGCCGCTCGCGTGCGCCATGGATGACGGCGTCGGCCACCACCATCTCGGTGTAAAGCAGCGCATGGCTCGACAGCTGGCGGTGGAAGAACCGGCAATGCCGGTCCGTCCAGTCCATCATGGGTGCAATAGCCAGTCTATGCTCTTGATTTTTCAGCATTTTTTCTTTAACATCAAATCGTTAAAACCTGCCGAGTGCACACGAATTTACGCCAGAATACGACCCTTTTCGCCACGTTTCGATCTCTCAGTGCACACAGAGCGCACACAAAAAATGGCCACCTACACAAAACTCTCGTCCGGTTCCTGGCGTGTCCAAGTCCGTCGCAAGGGTCGCTACGTCAGCGAGACCTTCCTGCGCCGAGACGACGCACGGCGCTGGGCAACCGAAGTCGAGCGCCAAGTCGATCGTGGTGAGACGCCGACCAAGTCCCGTATAGCGCGCCTGAAAACTTTCGGTGAACTCATCGACCTTCATATCGACGACATGTGCGATGTAGGCAAGTCCCCTCGCCGCTCCAAGGCCGCGGCTCTCGATATGCTCCAAAGACATCTGGGGAAGTGCAACATCGCGGCTCTCGATCGCGAACGGCTCATTCGTTTTGGGCGCGACCGGGCCGCCCAAGGTGCCGGACCGATGACGCTCGGCATCGACATCGGCTTTGTAAAACTCATTCTGGCTCATGCTGCTGCGGTGCACGGCCTGCCCGTCAAGGTCGAACCGGTTGAGCTCGCGCGTATTGCCCTAAAGAGGCTTGGCCTCGTTGGTAAGGGCAATCAGCGCGACAGGAGGCCGACCCAGGATGAACACGACAGGCTCATCGCCCACTTCGATGCAAATCCTCGTCAAATAGCGCCGGTTGGTCAGATAATACGTTTCGCCGTCGCAACCGCAATGCGCCAGGAGGAAATCTGCAAGGCGCGGTGGTCCGACGTGGACGCCCGCACGCGGATGCTTCTCATCCGTGACCGGAAAGACCCGCGAAACAAAAACGGGAACAATCAACGCATACCCTTGTTCGCGGCAACTGGGTACGACGCATGGGCCATTGTCGAGGACCGACAGGCCAAGCGAAGCAATGACGATGATCGAATTTTCCCATTCAATCATAGGTCAGTCGGCACTGCCTTCCGTCTAGGGTGCGCTGACCTGGACATCCACGACCTTCATTTTCATGACTTGCGGCACGAAGGGACAAGCCGCCTTTTCGAGGCCGGATTCACGATCGAACAGGTTGCGCTGGTAACGGGGCACAAGGACTGGAAAATGTTGAAGCGCTACACCCATCTGAAGCCGGAGGCTCTCCACGCGCTGTTGGCAGCGCGCGCCGCATAGATATGAGTGTCGTAAGGTTTCACGAAAGAACACCATTCGATTGTATCTAACCCATCTAGGCCATTGATCTAGCTGGGTTTTTTCTTACTTTAGACGCACAATATCGACCCACGGGCCGTCAAAAAGTTACGCTCTTGATTTTAAAGGGAAAATCGCCGCGGAAAATATTTTGAGGTTTCACCAACTATCGGGATCAATCGGCGATTTTTTGCACTTACGCCGTTCGACGGCGTGCCCAAGTCGTCAAGCTACCTATTCGCCATCACACACGGCCCGGCGCCGCTGATGGCAGGCGGGCCTTATTGGCGGGCGCTACTTGCCATGCGCGCCCTCGATGTCGCCGAGGACGCTAAGCGGGAAGCCGTTTGACATGGTAGGAGCCGCCAAATGGCCTGTTGCCGCCGACATCCTATTGTTGCGCGATTTCATCGAGGAAACAGCCTATCAGGGCGTTCTTCATGAGCTTGCGGTTGGCGATCGCCGAAAACTCCGTCTTCTTGGCGACGTTGCTAGTCAGGATCGGCCGGATGTCTCCCCGCTTCTCCCAGATTTCCGCGAAATGGGTTGGGAGAAAGCCAAGATAGCTTCCCGACAAGATCAGAAACAGCACGCCTTCGGTGACATGCGAAATCGCTTTCAAGGACATGTTCATGCGATCGACATAGGACCGCTCCGCCTCGGAATAGCCGTGCTGGACGAAGGCCCGTCCGGAAAGGTCAGCGATCTGGATGTCGCTGTCGGCAATCTGGAAGAGGGGGTGCCCTGCCCCGCAGTAGAGATGGCTCACTTCCTCGAAAAGAGGCACAGCCGAGATGTCCGCGTGCTCCGATTCCAGGACCGTCACACCGACATGGATACGCATCTCCTGGACGCCGCGGGTTATCTCCGCGGACGATCCGGAGATAATCCTGATGCCGACGTCCTTGTGTTTGCCGCAATAGGCCGAGATGGCGCGATGCAGAGGGGACTCCGACTGGGTGACGATCGTGTCGACCAGTCCAATGTACAGTGTCCCGGTCAGGCCGGCCATGGTGTCGTTGATCTGCGAACGGAAAATCTCCAGCGAGGCAAGCAACTGGCTCGTCGCGGAATAGGTCCGCTCGCCTTCCGGCGTCAGGCTGAAGCCCGATCGGCCCCGGTTGCACAGCCGCATGCCGAGACGGATTTCCAGATCGCTCATCTGCTTGCTGATCGCGGATTTAGATGCGCCCAGTTCGACTTCGGCGGCAGAAAAGCCGCCGCAATCGACTACGGTGCGGAAAATACGGAGCAACTTGATCTCGGCGTCGCCGATCTCACCCGTGAAAAGTCGATGTGGCCAGTTCATGCTTGATCATTGCTCAGGCGGAGCACTGTTTGTACCCGCCTGAGCAATACTAAGGGACCGCTGTGGCGCCTACAAGCTGCCCGCGGATGTCGGACTGCGGTCAGCTCACAAGGCTGCTCGGATGGCAGCCAGTCCCCGCCTGATGTCGTCGGCCGAGTTGTAGAAGTGCGGCGAGAAGCGGATGAAATCCTTCCGGAGCGAGGCGATCACATTGTTTTGCTTCAACGTCCTTGCAAATGCGGCGCTGTTCTTGCCTGCAAAGCGCGCGGCGACGGTTGCAGAGCGCTGCTTCGGATCCTTTGGACCCAGCACTTCCGCGCCGAGTTCAAGCAGCCCGTCAACCAATTGTCTTGAGATTTTCGCGTTGTGCGCCTGGATCGCGGTGATGCCCGTGTCCAGCAGGTAGCGCAGGCTCACCGTCGCGCCAATCGCGGTGCCATAGGCCATGGTTCCGAATTCATAGCGCTTCGCTCCCTTCGGCAGTTCAATTCTGTCCGCCTGGAAATCCCACATATCCTTATGCGACCGCCAACCCAGCAGGCCGGGGTTCATGTCCTGCATGCGAGGCGAAATATACGTCAGGCCTGTTCCGAACGGACCACACAGCCATTTGTATGTGGAGGTTGCCACGGCGTCGATGCCGCTGCCCGCGGCATCGACCATGACCTGCCCGGCCGACTGCGTTCCATCAACGACGCAGAGAGCACCATGGCGGTGTGCTTTGTCCGCAATCGCCTTGAGGTCATAGACCTGGCCGGTTCCGTATTCGACATGCGAAATGCAAACGACGGAGGTGTTGGCATCGATCGCGCCAAGCAATTCATCCATATCGATGGCCATACCATCGCGTGGCTTGACCCAGCGCATCTCCGCACCCGTGTGCTGCGCGACCCGCATCCAGGGGTAGACTGTGCTCGGATGGGTTATGGATGTGGCCACAATGGTCGATCCTTTTTTCGGCATCGCCGCCCAGGCCAGCGACGACATCAACACAGTCTCGCTGGAGGCGACCGCGATGTCGGCAGGTGTCGCATTGAAGAGTTCCGCAGCGGCCGCGTTCAGGTCATCGAAGCATTTGACCTCGGATTCCTCATCGAACGTCACAGTTCCGTCTTCGGCGAGTTGCGTCTGCCAACGATTGATCGCTTCGGCCGCCGTCTTGTGCGTCAGCCCGACCGATGCGGCATCGAGATACACGTAAGATTGCGCCGGCGGAAAGACTTCCAGCGATGCCAGTCGGCCCTCGTTTGCGTAGTTGTCCAATGTCTAGCTCCCTTCAGGATCGTGTTGGTTTCAGATGCGACAGGTATTTGCGCTCGAGCTGGCGGAATGCCGCTGTGATCAGGAAGGTGAGCGCAAGGTAGAGGAAGGCGGCGGTGAGCAGGCCTTCGGCAGCGAGATAATATTTGTTGTTGAGCATCCGGCCGGCGCCCAGGATGTCGATGATGGTGATGGTGCTTGCCACCACGCTGCCATGCAGCGTGAAGATGACTTCGTTGGAAAGAGGTGGCAGCGAACGTCGCCAGGCGGACGGGAAAACGATCAGCCAGAACAGCCGGACGCCGGATAGACCCAGAGCTTTGGCGGCTTCAACTTCGCCTTTGGGGACGCCTTCGATCGCACCTCTCAGGATCTCCGTGAGATATGCGGCGGAGCAAAGCGTGATCGAGAGGAATGCGCACCCCCATGCCCCGCGCAGGACTGGCCAGAGAAAAGAATGGCGTACGAACTCGAACTGCGCGACGCCGTAATAGAGGAGATAGAGCTGCACAAGCAGCGGCGTACCGCGGAAAACATAGGTGTAGCAGAACACTACCCTGTTGAAGACGCGAAGTTTTTGCGCCCGGATCACCGCGAGAGGAATGGCGATCACGACGGCGAGTAGCAACGGTAGTGTGACCAGCAACAGGGTGTTGATGAACCCCTTCGCAAAGAGAGGCCAGTTGGCGGCGATAACACCGAGATCGATCGGTGAAAAATCCTGGAGCTTCGACCACGCGGTTTCCATGTCAGACGGTCTCCGCCACGCGAAGCCGTCTGGCGAGAAAGCGCAGTCCCACGTCGGAAGCGATCGTCAGGCCGAGATAGATGATCAAAACGATGAAGATGAAGGTGAATGGCTGGTGCGTTGCGCGTCCAGCCGCGTTTGCCTTATTGACGATGTCCTCCAGTCCCATCACTGACGCCAGGGCAGTTGTCTTCATCAGGCTCAGCCAGTTGTTGGTGAAGCTCGGCATGGCGTTGCGCATGAGTTGGGGCCAAATGACCAGCTTGAAGAGGATCCACCCGTTCATGCCGAGCGCCTTGCCACCTTCGCTTTGACCGCGCGGTATCGACAAATACGCACCGCGGAACGTCTCGGTCATGTACGACCCGAAGATGACGCCGATTGCTGCAACGGCCACGGTGAACGGGTCGAGCTGCAGCGTGTCCCACAACCCTGTCGCGTCACCGATCCGGTTAACAACCGCCTGGCCGCCATAGTAGAGCAGCAGCATCAAGACCAGGTCCGGAACGCCCCGGACCAAGGTAGTGTAGGTCTCGGCCGCGCGGCGCGCGGCCGAGAATTTCGATGATTTTGCCCAAGCTCCGATCAGGCCCAGTGCCGTGGCCACCACGAGCGAGCAGACGCTCAACGCAATCGTGACGTAGACGCCCTTCAACACAAACGGCAGGTAGTCGGCAGTTTCAGCCACAATCACCTTTACAGTCTATAGTTACACTCGAGAGCGTACGTGTTCACTTGCCAAAGATGTCGTAGCTGAAATATTTGTCGTTGATCGTCTTATAGGTCCCATCGGCGCGAACCTCCTTGATCGCCTTGTTCAACGCCTCACGAAGCTCGGTGTCGTCTTTTCGGAGGCCGATCCCAATGCCTGCACCGAAGCAACCGGGTTCGCTGACAGGGTCACCCTGGAACGCAAAACCCTTGCCGCGCTCGGTCTTCAGCAAGCCGAAATCGAGCTGGATCCGATCTGAGAAAACCGCGTCCAGTCGGCCGGCAGCAATGTCGAGGAACATGTCTTCAGCGTTCTGGTAAACCTGGACGCTGGCATTCGGATAGGTCTTCTCCAGATAGCACTGCGCCACACCCGGAATGGTGCCGATCTTCAGTCCACCCAGAGCCTTGTCGGCGAAGTCGATCTTGGTTCCGTCGGACGCAACGAACGCAGCCGCTGTTTGATAGTATGGATCGGTAAAGTCGATCTGCTTTTTACGCTCCTCGGTGATGGTCATCGAGGCAAAGATGCCATCGAACTTTTTGACCAGCAGACCCGGGATCATGCCGTCCCAATTCTGGGCTACGAAGGTGCAGTTCCGGTCCATCTTCTTGCAGAGAGCATTCCCTAGTTCGATTTCAAAGCCCGCTATCGAGCCGTCCGCGGCTCGAAAGTTGAAGGGCGGATATGCGGCTTCGGTGGCGAACGTAACGTCCCCCGCCACGGCCAGAGCGGGCATCAGGACAATTCCGAGTACCGCGACCAAGCCAAGCAATTTCTTTTTCATTTTTTGTCCCCTGGATTATGCGGGCATCTGCCGCAAGTTGACGATGTGGCATCCCTTGGGTCCACCCGGCGATCTTTCTCGTCGCAACCGAGGCGGGCTATCCATTGCGAAACTACTTCGCGCCGCATATGCCCTCCGGCCTTTCTGCGGTTCCAAGGTTAGTGCAGCCGGGGTTGTATGCGTTACCTAATTCCGAAAGCCAGGTTTCCAAACTAGGCAACCAAGCGTCGTCAGGTCCCATGCTAGGGCGGTGCGGCGCTATCAAATTGATTGGTTCTGCTCGGGGAGATGAAATTGACGAAGATCGTGTCGCTTGAGCAAATCCTGAAAGCGCTGCCGGACATCGATGTCGTCGCCGAAATCGAGCGTGGCTTCGTTGCCCTGTCCGAGGGAAAGGTCGAGGTCCCGCCAGTAGGCGAACTCCTTTTCCCGGACGAAAGCGGTGAGCTTCACATCAAATATGGCGCCGTGCGCGGCGACGACGTGTTCGTCGTCAAGCTCGCAACGGGGTTCTTCAACAATCCGAAATTAGGTCTGCCGCCGTTCTCCGGTTGCATGCTGGTGCTGTCCGCGAAGACGGGTCAGGTTCTTTGCATCCTTCTCGAAGAAGGGGAACTCACCAATCACAGGACCGCCGCTGCAGGCGCCGTCGTTGCGCGTCACCTGGCACCTGCGCGGTTGGAGACGATTGGCATTTGTGGCGCCGGCGTGCAGGCGCGCCTGCAGGCCGACTATTTACGCCGGGTGACGCAATGCCGTGACCTCGTTTTGTGGGCGCGTGATGTCGAGCGGGCGACTGAAGCCGTGCGCGATATCGCGCGGATGGGCTACAGCGCTCGAGTGGCAGCAAGCCCAGAAGAGGTTGCCTCTTCGTCGCAGCTGATCGTCACGACGACCGCGGCCCACCAGCCCTATCTGTTCGCGGGCTCCATTAGGCCCGGCACACACATCACTGCGATGGGCTCGGACACACCCGAAAAGAACGAAATCGATCCGATGATCCTGAAGTCGGCCGCCCTGGTTGTCGCCGACAGTATACCGCAGTGCCTGGTACGTGGAGAGATTCACGCCGCGATAGCGGCCGGTGTCTTGAGACGAGAGGATGTCGTCGAGCTCGGAAATGTCATTTCTGGAAAGGCGGGACGGCGGTCGCCCGAAGACATCACGGTGGCCGATCTGACCGGTGTGGCCGTGCAGGACATCATGATTGCCAAAGCGGTGGTCGCACGAACAACTTGAGGAGTGCCGTATGCAGATTCCCACTTTCGTCCTTGAACGAAGCCAGACGCTTTATGAGAACGATGTCGCCATCAATCTGACGGAGAGCGGCGTTCACCCCGCAGCTATCTCGGAAATCCTGTCTGCAGCCGAATTAGCGGAGCTTGCCGCACTCCCTCTGGGCTACGGATACACGGATGGCAATCCATCGCTGCGCCAGTCGATCGCCGATTGGTACCCGGGTGCGGCTTCGGAAAACGTGCTGGTCGCTCACGGCTCGTCGGAAGCGAACCTGTTGACTTTGATGGCGCTCGCCGAGCGCGGCGACCACATCATCGTTGTCGTGCCAAACTTCATGCAGATCGCCGGCCTTGCTCACAGCCTGGGGATCGACGTCACGCAGATTGCGTTGCGACCGAGCGATGGCTGGCAGCCCGATATCACGGCGCTGGAAGCGGCAATTGGCCCGCGCACCAAGCTGATCACGCTCTGCGACCCCAACAATCCGACCGGTACAACGCTCACCCGATCGTCCCGGCGGGCGCTCGCGGAGCTGAGCGATCGCACGGGTATCTGGTTGCATGTCGACGAAATCTATCGCGGCTCGGAGATCGATTCCACCGATGCGCCAACCATTTTTGGGATGGGCAAACGGGTCATCGTGACGGGAGGACTGGCGAAATCCTTCGGTTGCCCTGGACTGCGGATGGGTTGGATGATCGGTCCGCAAACCCTGGTAGCGGAAGGCCATCGGTTTCAGGACTACACGAGTATCGGCACTGGCGTGGTCTCGCAGTTCGTTGCCGAGAGAGCGCTCGGCGAGCCCGTGCGGAGCAAGTTGCTCTCGCGCGGCCGCCAAATCCTTATCGCCGGGCGTCAGCGGGTAGCGGGGTGGCTCGAAGGGCGCGATGGATGGTCCTGGGTCGTTCCGCAAGCAAGCGGCATGGCGTTCCTTCGCTACGAGATGAACATCCCGTCAGAGACTTTCGTGGAAGAATTGCGCCGTGCCAAGGGCGTGTTCGTTTGCGCCGGCAGTTGGTTCGGTATCGAGGGTCATATCCGCGTTGGCTTCGGCGTCGACCCGCATCATCTGGAAAGCGGTCTGGAAGGCATCGACGAATATCTGCGCGAAAGGCGGTTGTTCAATTGACCGTCACTGTTCATCGCGGCCCTCCGGCTTCGCACCGTAGGCGACGACTTCCAGTTCGACCAGACCGCCGTAGAGCAGTTCGGCGACGGTGCCGATTCGCGCCGGTTTAGAGTCCGGGAAGTATTTTGCGTAGGCGGTGTTGAACTCGTTCGCGTCCTTTGACTCGCGTAAATAGACGTTGACCTTAACGATGTCCGAAAGGCGCAGACTCGCCCGCTGCAGGATGTCTTTCACCTCCAGCATAATGCGATCAGTCTCGGCTGCTACCCCGCCGGTGACGATTTCACCGTCGGGCCCGAAGCCGGCAAGGCCCGACAAGAATACGAAATCGCCGGCGCGGACCGCTTCCGAAATTGCAAGCCCTTCCACATTAGGCCCGGCAATGAATTCAATCGTCATGCTGTTTTCCGATCTGTGTCGATACCAGAAAGCATTCATAAGACGGGCGGCTCGTGATTGGTTATGAGATGTGGCAACTGACCTTTCTGAAAAGAGAAACGACGAGCCCCATACCGCCGTGCAGGCTGGGTGGACGGCAAGGGAGAACGACGTGGCACAACCGATCAATGTCGACCCTGAACATGTCGAACGGCTGATCTTCGACCTCGGCAGGTTCGGAGCACACAGCGGAACCGGCGTCTGGCGCACCGTGTATTCGCCGGAATGGGTCGCGGCAGCCGACCAGTTCGCTGAATGGTGCAGAGAAACGGGTTTGGCTGTGCATAGCGACGCGGTCGGCAATGTCTGGGGAAGGCTTGACGGTGAAGAGCCCGGGCCTTCGATCGTGTCCGGATCGCATATCGACAGCCAGACGCCCGGGGGCCGCTATGACGGTGCCTTGGGCGCGATCGCAGCGCTGGTTGCGGTTGACGCGCTTGCAAAGCAGTTTGGTAAGCCGCGCCGGACATTGGAAGTACTAGCACTTTGCGAGGAAGAGGGAAGCCGTTTCCCTGCGGCAAGCCTTTGGGGCTCGCGCGCCATAACCGGCTGCATCGAGCCGCGCGAACTTGACGAGCTGGTAGACGGCGACGGTGTTTCGATTGGCCAAGCCATGAAGGCTGTCGGGCTTGATCCCGCCGACCTCGGCAAGGTGGAGCGCGATGATATCGACACGTTCATCGAGCTGCACATCGAGCAAGGCCCCGTGCTCGAAGCTGCTGGTCTTGGAGTCGCCCTCGTCACGGCGATCAACGGACTGCGCCACTATCGTGTGGAACTGACCGGAGAGGCAAATCATGCCGGCGCCTTTCCGATGGATGCGCGCCGCGATCCGATGGCGGGGTTTGCGGAAATCGCCGGCGGTCTCATCTCGACGGCGGAACGTTGGGGAAGGCCGGCGGTGACAACCGTGGGGCAAGTCAGCGTCGAACCCAACCTGCCTTCCATCATACCTGCGAAAGTCACTTTCATGATCGATGCCCGGCATCCTGATCCAGATGCTGTGCGGCGGCTTTATACCCTGCACGAAAATCTGATCCGGGAGGTCGCGGATCGCCGTGGCCTCAAAGTGAAGATCACGGTGGTTGAGAACCAAGAGCCCCTGATCTGTCACCCCGAAATCGTTGCGGCAATCAAGGCGACGGCGGAGGAGCAGGGCGTCAGGCTGGGCGCACTCTCCAGTGGCGGCAGCCACGATACACAGCAGATGTCGAGGATCGCCCGGGCCGGGATGATATTCGTCAGGAGCAAGGACGGCAGGAGCCATACACCTGAGGAGTTCTCCTCGATCGATGACATCGTCGACGGCATCAAGGTGCTGGCCGGGACACTCTACAAGCTCGCCTATTGTTAGCAGGTTAACATGGGACGTGACCCACTCAGTTCGGACCCGATGCCGGTGTGGAGTGCGACAATATCAGATGGAACGACTGACGTGAGGCGCGTCGCCGCGATTAGCGAGACGTCCAGGAACGACTGCGAATAGCGGTTCACACCAGATCCCGGCCGCCATGAAATTTACGATCGAGGTACTCAGACCCTAAATAGCGAACGACTAAGAATCACTCAATGCGGACCAATTTTCAATGAACCCTTCTCGCAGGCGTCCCCCTCGCCAACCAGTTTTCACGAGAACTCAAAGCTTCCTTCACGTTTCCCCGTGGCGAGCTCCAGCAATCACTATTTTAGTTGCCTTGGTGATTTTCGCTTTTGCGCTGACCCTGAGATGGTAAGGCGGCTTAGCCGTCGACCCTCTGCTTATTTCAGAACTAGGTCAATCGTGCTCGGGTAGTCCGCGGCGTGGCCAGGAGCAGACTGGTTTCGCTGCCCGTTATGCCGGCTATGAGTCGGATGCGGCGCAGCACCGCATCAAAATCAGTCAGTGATGCGGTCCCAAGCTCGACCACCAGATCCCAGCGGCCATTGGTGGTATGGATTGTCGAGACTTCCGGGAAGCCGCCCAGCGCCCGGACCACGCGGTCGGCGGCATGGCCCTCGATCTCAATCAGCATGATACCGCGGATGCGCTGATCGACGGCGTCGGCGCGCAGCACCACCGTGTAGCCGATGATATCGCCGGACCGTTCGAGCCGCTCCATACGTGCCCTGACCGTGGCGCGCGAGACACCTAGATCGATGGCGAGATCCGACACGCTGCGGCGCGCATCATGCCGCAGCAAGGTCACTAGCCGTTCGTCCAGTGCATCCATCGGAGTTACCACTTTGATCAGTTTTGCTGCCATTACGATAGACAATGCTTCTCGAATTGCCAATTCTGCCTGTTCATATCGCCGGCTCGCCATGATCTTCTCGCGGTCATTCGAACTTGGGCCATGGGAAAAACAATGCGTTGCAAAATCGTCGGGGCGCCGGTGCAGGACGGCGCTGGCAGAATGGGATGCGAAATGGGGCCGAGTGCCCTGAGGACGGCCGGGCTTTCTGAGGTGCTGTCCGGCCTCGGCCACGCTGTCGAGGATATGGGCGCCATCCAAGCAATTCCAGCGAGACGCATTTCGCACGGCAACCTGGCGCTGAAGGCCCTGCCTGAGATATCGGCCTGGACGTCCGCCATTGCCGCGGCCGCATACGCGGCGAGCGAGGACGCCATGCCGATCTTTCTCGGCGGCGACCATTCGATCTCGGCCGGGACCTTATCGGGCCTCGCCCGCCGAGCCGCAGAAGCCAGCCGCCCGCTGTTTGTGCTCTGGCTCGACGCGCATCCGGACTTCCACACGCTCGACACCACCGCCAGCGGCAATCTGCATGGTGTTCCACTCGCCTACGCCAGTGGCCAGCCGGGTTTCGGTGGCTATTTTCCGGATCTGCCGGCAGCGGTCGATCCCAAGCGCGTCTGCACCATGGGCCTGCGCAGTGTCGACCCGGCCGAGCGCAGCGCGCTCAACCAGGCGGGCGTGACCGTGCACGACATGCGCGCGATCGACGAACATGGCATAGCGCCGCTGCTGCGCGCCTTCCTGGCGCGTGTATCGGCGGAGGACGGGCTGCTGCATGTCAGTCTCGACGTCGACTTCCTCGACCCGTCGATCGCGCCCGCGGTCGGCACCACGGTTCCCGGCGGCGCGACGTTCCGCGAGGCGCATCTGGTGATGGAGATGCTGTCCGACAGCGGCCTCGTCTCCAGCCTCGACCTGGTCGAGTTGAACCCTTTTCTGGACGAGCGTGGCCGAACCGCGACGCTGATGGTCGACCTGACGGCGAGCCTGATGGGCCGCCGCATCATGGACCGTCCGACCCGCAGCCATTCCGGGAGCTTTTGATCATGACCACGGCAAAGCTGAACATCGTCCCCTTCGTCAGCGTCGACCGAATGATGAAGCTGGTGATCGCCATCGGCGTCGAGCGCTTCCTGACCGAGCTCGCTGGCTATATCGAGGAAGACTTCCGTCGCTGGGAACTTTTCGACAAGACGCCTCGCATCGCCTCGCATAGCCATGACGGCGTCATCGAGCTGATGCCGACAAGCGATGGTCGCCTCTACGGCTTCAAATATGTCAATGGCCATCCCAAGAACATGCGCCAGGGTTTGCAGACGGTCACCGCCTTCGGCGTGCTCGCCGATGTCGGCAGCGGTTACCCAATGCTGCTCACCGAGATGACCATCCTGACGGCACTGCGTACCGCCGCCACGTCAGCTGTCGCGGCCAAGTATCTGGCGCCGAGCGGCGCGCGCACCATGGCCATCATCGGCAACGGCGCCCAATCGGAATTCCAGGCGATCGCCTTCAAGGCTCTGACCGGCATCGACCGGCTGAGGCTCTACGACATCGACCGGTCAGCCTCGCGGAAATGCGCGAAGAACCTGGCTGGCATGGGGTTCGACATCACTATCTGCGAAACCGGGCAGGAAGCGGTTGAAGGTGCCGGGATCATCACGACCGTTACCGCCGATAAGCAGTGCGCAACCATTCTCACCGACAACATGGTCGGCTCCGGCGTCCACATCAACGCCGTCGGCGGCGATTGCCCCGGCAAGACCGAACTGCACAGGGACATCCTGCTGCGCTCCGACATTTTCGTCGAGTTTCCGTCACAGACACGCATCGAGGGCGAGATCCAACAGCTTGATCCCAACCATCCGGTGACCGAGCTCTGGCAAGTGATCACCGCCAAGGCACAAGGGCGCCGAGACGCCAAGCAGATCACGCTGTTCGATTCAGTCGGCTTCGCGATCGAGGATTTTTCGGCCCTGCGCTATGTGCGCGACCAGTTGCAGGCGACCGGCCTCTACGAGGAGCTCGATCTGCTCGCCGATCCGGATGAACCGCGCGATCTGTTTGGCATGCTGCTGAGGGCAGCCATGCAGCCGGCAGCATAACAAGGCTCGCTCAAAAACTGTATCCGCCCTCCTGCCCAATTGCACTTGCACCTTCTTCTTGTCTTGTGCACCCGGTGCGCTTTGCTGTAGCGAGGCTGCTGACGTAGATCGGGGCTACGGCTACTGGAAGAGCAAATGAAGGGTTGGCCAAATGCCTGAAGATCTTATCGAGTCCGACGCGGAATTGCTGGAGATGACCGCTGACATCGTTTCCGCCTATGTCAGCAACAACCCGGTTCCCGTCACCGAACTCGCGCGCGTAATTGCCGATACCTATGAAGCGATCAGCAAGCTGCAGGGACCGCCCCCGCCCAAAGCGGAAGAGAAGACTACACCCGCTGTCCCGATCAAGAAATCGGTGACGCCCGATTTCATCATCTGCCTGGAAGACGGCAAGAAGTTCAAGTCGCTCAAACGGCACCTTGGCACTCACTACGATCTGTCGCCGGATGCGTACCGGGCGAAATGGGGCCTGCCCGCCGACTATCCGATGGTTGCGCCGAATTATTCCGCGGCGCGATCGACGATGGCGAAGGCGATCGGTCTGGGACGGAAGGCCGTAGCGCCTGAGCCTGAAGCGGCGCCAGCGAAGCGCCGCAAGATCGGCATCAAGACGACCTGACATCGAGGTTATTTGGCTCGAACGGCCCGCGTTCTGTTGCAGCAGGCGCGGGTTGATCACTGTTCGACAAAATGAACCCTGCCCCTTATTCAAGGGCAGCGGCCATCAAGGACAACGCTCCTCAAGGGAGCATCACCCTCCCGCAGACGGCGTCTGTGCAAACGCAGCGATTATCGCTTCGAGCGAGACGTTCAATGCGTTAGAAAAGGTCCTGCCCTTCTGCCAAATCGCAACGTAGTGATAGAGCGCGGACGGTTCCACCGGTTTTGCTTCGAGGTTAAACGCCGCGTACTCACGCGCGATGATCTCGTTGGTTATCGAAATGCCGAGGCCAGCCGAAACGTATCCGGCTTCGTGACCGTTGCAATCGAATTCCACCAGTATGTCTGGCTCAACGCCGGCGAAGCGCAAGGCATTGAAGTTCATTTGGTGTGCGGCGAACTGCGGATCGATATCGACGATCGTTTCGCCTGCCAGGTCGTGAGCCTCGATACAGGCCTGTTTTGAAAAGCGGTGGTCGGGATGGAAGATGCATACGTTTCGTGCCGACCCAAGCGGCGCCCACTCAAAGAGACTTGGATCCAGGGGCAGCCTCGAGATTCCGAGTTCGGCACGCCCTGCCAGGATGTGCTCGCCGATCTGCTCGTAGCTTCCCGAAAGTGACCGGACATTCGAGGCGGTCTTTGAGTGGATGATCGCCACGACCTTGGGCAAGGTCACGAAACCGAAAACAGAAGGCGCGGCAATCGCAATCCGCTGCTTTTCGTCGTTCTTCATCGCGAAGATCGACGCTTCCAGCCGATCCAGCGACGTCAGGGCAAGTTCTACGTTTCGCAGAAGTTCCCATGCTTCCTGCAAGGGGACGATGCGGTTGGCTGATCTCTTGAAGAGTGTGATGCCGAGCGTGGTCTCGAGTTGCTTCACATGTTGACTGACGGCCGGCTGGCTAATCCCGAGCGCTGCCGCCGCTCGCCTTGTAGAACCAGCCCGCAACACTTCTCGGAAGACCTTCAGTTGACGGAGCTTCAGACGATTTCACCGGTGAACTCGTTCGATGCGGACTTCTTGAAGGTGCCGATGGTAGCCATTGTAAAGTCTCCTTTTCTGTTTCGAGCCCGCACCATGCGGCCTCGATGGCGATCGCTTGGCCGGAGGCGAGCGACGACGCATCGCTTGCGACCGGAGCAACGCGGAGGACGGCGCCGGAACGACTTTCTTGTTTCGCGAGGAATGGCGGCGCTCGGGGTCCCCATGCGCTTGCCGCGTGGGGTGGGAGCCGGCAGGGGAAGAAAGTCGGGACGCGTCGTTGCGGCTTAGGCGGTCGAGGCTTCAGCCGTCCTTCGGCCAGATCAGCCCATTGAAGAGGCCGTTTGGAGCGCTCTTGGAACAGTTTGGCAAAGGAGACAGTGGCGTCCAACGCGCCGCCAGCAGATCGCTGCGGGCTGGACCGGCATCGCCTAGACATCCAGGCATCACGCGCATCTCCAACGACGCGGCGACGGGTCGCCTACCGTCCTGCCACCGCATGGCCGGTCTGCCCTGCGGCGTCGACAGAATGTCCACGCTCACAAACAAGGCCGCGCCGTCGAGGTCGTTTGCTCTATCCTTCGCATGCAGCCCGATTGCTCCAAGCACCGACGATGAGGAGGCTAAGGCTTCGTCGGTCTGGTCCACCCGCCTCGCTCGCGCGGGTTTAAGCTTCAACCATGTCCCTACCGGATTGGTCGGCGGCGGCCATGCCCGCGAGCCGCAGATATGCCGTGACGCCGACGGCGACCCCGCCAATGACGGAAAAGACGATCTGCCAGATTTCCGAAGGCATCATGTGCTTCGCAATGCCATGGCTGGCATGGTAGCCGGCAACGATCGCGGGAGCGACGAAGACCATCGCGATCGCCAGCCTCACCCACATAGGCCTGACAACGCCGAGGAGGATTTGGCCGATGCCGAGCGTCAACCCGGCTGCGAGGATGCCGACAAGGATCGCGCCAAGCCAGCCGGCACCGGTGTTGAATGCCCATGCACCTGCGTTGATGCCGACGAACAAAGGGAGGGCGACGACGGCAGACGTGAAGAGCAACCAGCACAAGATGCCGATGGCCGCGACGCAAAGGAGAATGCCGAGGATGATCATGGTGGTGTCTCCGAGAGAACGACTCTGGCGATTGCGCCTTCCACCACCACCTGGCGCAGTGCACAGCATAGCAAAGGAAAAGCGCGGGTGAAACCCGCCGGTCTTCTTGGTAGTGGGTCAATTTGAAATTAGGGCTGGGTAGCGCTCTTGTCGGTAAGCCGATCTAGCAGCTTGCGGGACTCCGCGATTATGCGGCGGGTCTCTGCGATGGTGGCGTGCAAGTCTTCCACACCTGCCGCCGCTCGTATCTGGTAGAGGCGCGCATGTTCTGCGGCAAGGTGATCAAGTTCCCACTCGTCCATCAGGGGACGGTCCATTGCGGATTAGCTCGAACGTCACCTTTACCACAAACAGCGGCGCGCTTGTACCGTCATGAACTCGGATTGCGACTTCGCGAAACGTGCCGTCCGGCATCTGGTCCTTGGCGATTTCGAGCAACGCCCTTGCTGCCTCATCTTCGGCAGAAGCTAGGCTTGGAAGGTCCGTGCCTTCCGTGTCCGGGTATGAGGTTCCGTTGTCGATTAGATCGAAGAAGAAGCGGGCCATGTGGCCCTAATCATGAACCCTCAGAAATGTTTCATTGCTGCTACATCTCAATCAGGGCGTAGGCCACGCCGAAGATTGCAAGCGTTGCAGCCGCAAAAAACGCCCAGCCTTTTAAGGCGGCGCGCACATCCTCCGGCTTCGCGCCCTTCTGGTTATCGTATTCGTCCATAGTAAAGACCCTGGTTCATAGGTCTGTCTTGATACCAACATCAATAGACGGTGGGCAACCCTTCAGCGGTCGGCTTTGTCATGCGAACACGCGCTTCTTATAGGAGCCGCGCACCGTCGGCTTCTGAGCTTCCTTCGCTTTGCTTGGGGTGCTTATCGGTCATGGCTTGAAGAGGGCATATGCTTCCGCCAATTTCCAGACGGCGCGTATGCAATGCACGTATCGTGATCGGGGCTGACTTTCAAACTGACCCGCTACCGTCTTCTTGCATCGGCAGGCGCGATGTCTGCCCCCGTCATGGGGCGAACGGGTCGATTTCGCCGATAACGGCGGTGTCGTCGCCGTCATACTCGTTCGCCGGCACCACCGAGAGGGTGCCGTCGCCAGCACGAAAGATGACGATAGTGACCATGAGAGTGGCGGCGAGGCTGAAGGCGAAGGCATGTGCGTCTGCGAAGGACATCGATCCGGCTCCTGTTTGAAGCGGAGGACCCTCCCCCGCTGACAGGCGCCCGATGTGTTCGGCCGGTGGCCGCAATCACCGCGAAGGCGAAGCCGGAGCGGCGGCACGCTTCGCGTAGTCCGACCCCTTGCGGGTTGATGGCCTCAGGCCATCGGCTGGACCAAGGATCAGCGCAATGGATCGCGGGGTGCGGTCATCTTCAAGTCAGGAGCAGCGGGCATTGTTGAGGCAACGCTCTTGCTCCAGGAGAGCCTGAGCGAGCTGCCGCGCGATGTGGCGGGCGTCGAGCGAGAAACCGGACGCCCATGATCGCGATGGATCCTGGTGGAAGCCGCCACGCTGAAAATGAGGATGAAGCCGGGCGATGACGCTGTGCAGTTGCGGTGGCAGGCGCAATCCAGCTCTCTCGGCGTAGCGAGCCGCCTTGTCGAGATCGTGCCCGATATGGCGCGGTTCCAGCAATCATCGGTCGCGACTCTGAGAAGATACGACTTCAGGAGCAATTCAATGGCGATGGCGATGGCGTGAAGGGCCGCATTGTTCCTGCCTCGATCCGCCGCCCAGTCAGTGCCATCGAGGTGAGCGGCGGCATTGCGCAAGAAGGTGTCGGCAAGCGCGACGTCCAGTGTGAAGCTTTCGGGAAAGGATACGACGACATAGATTGAAAAATGCCGTGTCTCCCGGCTATGTATCGGGGGCTTAGGTTCCGGCGGCGCTTACGCGCCGCCGTTGACCAGCCGATAGACCGGAATGCCGAGTTTGCGGGCCTTGTCGGCGAGGTTCTCCTGAATGCCGGTGCCCCGAAAGATGATGACGCCGATCGGCATGACCGCCAACATCTGGTCGTTGCGCTTGAAGGGAGCGGCCTTGGCATGCTTGCTCCAGTCGGGCTTGAAGGCGACCTGCGGCACCTTGCGATGATCGGCCCAGCGGGCGGCGATCTTTTCGGCGCCTTTCGGTGATCCGCCGTGCATCAGCACCATGTCGGGGTGCTTGGCGCGGATTTGGTCGAGCTTTGCCCAGATCAACTGGTGATCGGCGCTATCGCCGCCGGAGAAGGCGATCTTGGGGCCGGCGGGTAACATGATTTCGGTTTCCGCGCGCCGCCTTGCCGCGAGGAAGTCGCGGCTATCGATCATTGCGGCTGTGAGATGGTGGTGGTTGACCATCGACCCCGTGCGCGGTCGCCAGGCCGAGCCGGTTTGCTGATCGTAGTGGTCGGCGGCCTGGTCGCGCATGAGCTCGAAGGCGTCGCGCCGTTCGATCATGGTCTGACCCTGGGCGGTGAGTGTCTCGAGTTCAACCGCCTTGATCTCGGTGCCGTCCTGTTCGCGCTGCAGGCGGCGCTGGGCCTGCTCGTTGTCGTCCAGTTGCCGCTCGATCCGTTGTACAGCGCGGTGGAAGACATTGGTGACGGACCAGAGCAGATCATCGAGGTCGGATTCGAGGCGCGTGTCAGCCAAGGTGGCGATGAGGGCGTCAAAGATGTCGGCCACCGCGCCGGCCACGTGGTCGCCGCCGGGGAGCGGTCGCGGATCTGGCTCGTCCGCATAGGGGCGCCAGCCATAAAGCTGGAGTTCGGTGAGGATATGATCGGTCGGAGAAGCGGCGTGGTGCGGTTCGCTGTCGTCGTGCTCGCTCATCGGATGCTCCCGTCGGGTGACCGCGACCCTCGCGGCCTTCATGGCGGCGAGAGCCCACGGGCGGGACGGTCCGACACCCGCAGCGAAGCGGAGGGCCGGAGCGTAGCGGAGGATGGCGGCGTCCGGCTATTTTGCTTCGCGATGGAAAGGCGTCGCGCCCAATCGCTGCCATTCGCGATTGTCGTGCGCCGCCGGAAAATAGTCGGCCGCCGCCATTGCCTGACCGGCACGACTGTGGGCCCGATCGCCCTCTTAAAGGCCTGGCCGCGGTTCTCCTGCCGGCGGGCCACGCATCCTGCGGCGCATCGGCACCATGCGCCGCGCGCTTCCCTCCCGGCTCATGCTGCCCGTGTCAGATAGCAAATGCGATCTTTGCGCATGAGCTGGTCCGCAATCGAGGCCCGCAAGGCGGCAAGTCCGAAATGGCGGAGGTCTTCGTTGAAATCCTCCGTCTCCGGCGACAGCACGATAGCCTCGATTCCTGCGTCCGTCGCGCGCTCAAGCAAGCTGTGTCTGGCACCGTCACCGGCCGGATCGTTGTCGAGGATGACATAGAGCCGCCGCAGGTTCGGTGGGAACAACATGGCGGCAAGATGGGCTGCCGAGAGTGCCGCAGCCATCGCCATGTCGGGCAAGGCGCATCTGAGCGAGAGCGTCGTCTCGATGCCTTCGCCTGCCGCCATGACGCTGCCGGGTACGCCGAAGCGGACGGCGTGACCGAGAAGGTCACCCATTGCCCGACGCGGCGTGTCGACGAGTGCCTTGCCGGCGCCGTCCGGTGCGAGCCAGGTGCGGTGCGCGCCGGTCAGATGTCCATCGAGGTCGGTGACAGCGGCGATCATCGCCGGCACGGTCTTGGTCGGTCCAGGATCGTCTGGCCGGTAGTAGCAGTGTGGATGGAACTGCAAGGCCGCGGTTCCGTGCAAAGTCGTAATGCCGCGTCCACGCAAATATGTTTCCACGAGGGTGCCGATAATGGGCTTCGACATGGCGACCAGTCGGCGAGCCGCTTCCGGAGATCCAATAGGGACCTGCGCGATCGGCTCGGCCGGTCGGGGTTGCATGGCATCTGGCATAGCGAGAAACACGCGCGCCTCGTCGGCGACGTCCCGGAAATTGACCAGTCCGAGGGATTCGCGGATGACATCGAGCAGATCTCCATGCTCGCCGGTGGCGGCGTCGGTCCATTTGCCTGGCGGTCCCTTCGGGGATGGCTGCAGACGCACGAACATCGAGCGGCCCGGCGCATTGCGGACGTCGCCGACGGTCCAATAGTTGCCCTGGCGACGGCCATTGGAGAGGTAGTGGCGGCACACCGCCTCGGCATGTTCGCCGAGGCGGTGTGCGAGGTCGGATGCAGCGTGAAGCGCAATCATGCAGCCTCCCGCTCACTGACCTGATCGATTGGGAAGCGGTCGAGCACGCGCTCCAGCACGGCGAGTCCGCCAGCGTCGATCGGCACGAACATCCTGAGCTTCCACGAAATGATCTCGTGGAAGAGACCGTAGGCGGTGAGGCGCTCGGGCATCGTGTCGGTGAACCCAGACAATTCGATGCGCCATGCGCCCATGACGCGGCTGCGGCGAAGCTGGAGATCCTCGGCAAGATCGAGGATGCTCCGGCCGTCCATCAGAGCCGCAAAAGCCTGCTCCGGCGATAGCGCAACTACGTTCGGCGCAGAGGCGTTGGCGGCCCATGCCGGCGAGACGCGGCGGCCGATGATGCGCTCGCCCTCGTCGGTCTGAAGTCGATAAACCCGGGTCGACTCGTTGGGCAGACGCTTCCAGATCGGCAGCAGCAAGCCGGTGACCATGTGCAAGACCGAGTCCGAAAACTCCGGCACCCCGGCGAGTTCGGCCGTCCAGGCAGTTGTGAACGCCTCGCGATCGGCCTCGATCCAGCGTGTTTCGCCCATGGCCTTGAGCGGCATGTTCTGGCCTTCCATCGGCCGGATCAGGCGGACACGTCGCTCGACCTCGCCATCGTCGAGCATGACGCTGGTGGTCGGGATCTGCACGGCGGCGCGGCCCGATTGTTCGTTGATGAGCAGTACGGCACGCGGATCGCGGAGATGATCGATCGCCGCATCGAGCGTGACGGGCCGATTGCGCTTGCGTTGGGTGATCGTGAGCAGGCGGCTTTCGGCGCCGGTGCGCGGATGGGTGTAGATCACCTGCCGATCGGTGACGACGAAGTTTTCGGCCTGCAGCGTCTCCAGCCCGGCATCGTAGGTGCCTGACGCGATCGCGCCCTCGATGCGCGCCGCCAGCAGTTGCTCGAAGGCACCGAACAGCACGCCCTGCAGTGCGATGGTCAGTGCGAGCAGGCGATTGAGGAAGGTGGTGATCGGCGGCAACTCGTCCTTGATGCCATTGGCATCCGTAAGCTTAAGGCCGGTTGCCGCCTCGAAACGCTCTAGCGAGCAGCCCTCGACCTTGCAGCGTACGATCAGCAGATAAAGTTGCCGTAGCGCATCGCGGGCATAGTGGCTTTCCAGATTGTCCTCTGGCCGGAACAAGCCCTGGCCGCCGGTCTGGCGCTGGCCGCGCGTGATTGCGCCCAGCGTATCGAGCCTCCGCGCGATCGTCGAGAGGAAGCGCTTTTCCGCTTTTACATTGGTCGAGATCGGCCGGAAGAGCGGCGGATGCGCTTGATTGGTGCGACGCGTGCGTCCCAGGCCCTGAATGGCGGTGTCGGCCTTCCAGCCGGCTTCGAGCAGATAATGCACACGCAGCCGCGTGTTGCGGGCCGACAGGTCGGCGTGGTAGCTCCTCCCCGTTCCGCCCGCGTCCGAAAAAACCAGAACGCGCTTCTGGTCATCCATGAAGGCCTGCGTCTCGGCGAGGTTGGCTGACCCGGTACGGTTTTCAACGACAAGGCGCTCGCCCTTGCGGACAATGCGGCGCAAGCGACCGGTGACCTCGGCCACGATGTCCACCCCGAAATGCTGGATGATCTGGTCGAGCGCGCCGGGGACAGGCGTCAAGCTGGCGAGTTTGGCGATCAGCTCGTCGCGCCGGGCGACCGCCTCCCGGCTCTCGACGGGCCGGCCTTCGCGGTAGACCGGGCGCGACGATAGACAGCCTTCGGAGTCGGTGAAGGGCTCGTAGAGCTGCACCGGGAAGGAATGGGCGAGATAGTCGAGGACGTATTCGCGCGGCGTGATGTCGACGCGAACATCGTTCCATTCCTCGGTAGGCAGCTCGGCCAGCCGCCGTTCCATGAGCGCCTCTCCCGTCGAGACGATCTGGACAACGGCCGCATGGCCCTCCTCCAGATCCCGGGTGATGGACCGGATCAGGGTCGGCGTCTTCATGCTGGTCAACAGATGACCGAAGAAGCGCTGCTTGGCGCTTTCAAAGGCGCTGCGCGCGGCCGACTTGGCCTGGGCATTGAGCGTGCCGGTGCTGCCAGTGATGTTGGCCGCCTGCATCGCCGCATCGAGATTGTTATGGATGATGCCGAAGGCGCCGGCATAAGCATCATAGATGCGGATCTGTTCCGGCGTCAGCTCATGCTCGATCAGTTCGTATTCGACGCCGTTGAAAGAGAGCGAGCGGGCCGTATAGAGGCCGAGTGCCCTGAGGTCGCGTGCCAGCACTTCCATCGCCGCCACGCCGCCGGCCTCGATCGCCTCGACGAACTCGGCGCGGCTTGAGAATGGAAAATGCTCGCCGCCCCAGAGGCCGAGCCGCTGCGCATAGGCGAGATTGTGCACTGTGGTGGCGCCAGTCGCCGACACATAGACGATGCGGGCATTCGGCAGGGCGTGCTGTAGCCTCAGGCCGGCACGGCCTTGCTGGGAGGGAGCGACGTCGCCGCGTTCGCCCTTGCCGCCACCGGCGTTTTGCATGGCGTGCGCCTCGTCGAAAATGATGACCCCGTCGAAATTCGGACCCAACCATTCGACGATTTGTTTGACCCGCGAAACCTTCTCGCCGCGAGCGTCGGAGCGCAGCGTGGCATAGGTGGTGAACAGGATGCCTTCCGCCAGCGCAATAGCGCCGTGATGGCCACATGCTGGTTCTCGGCTACGGCATTGCGCAGCGCCAAGGTGCGTTGGGCGGTGAGTTCGATCACCAGGCGCTCGGGCAGCGACTTGATGGTGTCGCCCTCATTCTCCTCGGGCTCGGAGGCCTGCGCGCCGATGGTGATGGTTGCGCGGCGAACGGAAAGATCGTCGCTGCCATCCTCGCTCCCGGTCACATCGCAGGGCTCGGCGGAGTCGCCTTCGACCGTCTCACGTGTCTCGTCCTCAGGGCGCACATAGCCCCGATCGACGACGAGATCGCCATTACGATCGATGTTGATGAACACGCCGGCGCGAGCGATCTCGGCCGCATCGTAGTTCATCGGCCGGCTCTCGAAGGCCTCGAGCGCGGACTCGATCTCGCCGAAGCGCTGATCGACCACATCGGGGAGTTCGTCGGCTTCGCCATACTCGGCTTCCAGCCGATCGTATTCCTTGCGCAACGCTTCACGTTGTCCCCGCTCCGGGTCGGTCAGATCGGCGGGAGTGCCAGCGAGCGCCCTCAGGCCGTGATTGTGGCCATAGGGCAGATCGATATCGACCACGATCCACTTCCACCCTTCGGCGGCGATCTCATCTGCGATCGATTTCAGCTTGTCGCGAACCAGGCGGTCGAGCAGCACAGGGTCCTGCAGCCAGCCGCCATTGTCGGCCTCGAACAGGTCACGCAGCACTATCCCCCCGGCTGCGACATAGGCCTCGACACCGACGAACAGCGCTCGACGATCGCTTGCCCGAACCGTGGTTTCGGTCAGCATGCGCCGGATTTGATGCGGCTCCTTCGACCACGAATTTTCGAGCGCCTCCCAGACCTGTTCCTGACGGGCGTGATCGTCGGCCACGGTAAAGGCCATGAGCTGATCGAGCTTCATGCCGTCCTGCTCGTAAATATCGTGCAGCTTGGGCGAGACTTTCGCGAGCCGCAGGCGTTGCTGCACGAACGTTGCGGAAACGAAGAAGCGTGCCGCGATCTCCTCATGGCTGGCGCCATGGTCGTGCAGAGTCCGGAAGGCGCGAAACATATCGAGCGGATGTAAATCTTCGCGCTGAAAATTCTCGGCTAGGGAATCCTCCTCGATCGGGACCTCACTATCGGCGTTGGTCACGACGCAGGGCACGGGCTCGGTCTTGACCATGCGCTTCTGCTTGATCAGCAGTTCCAGCGCGCGATAGCGGCGTCCGCCAGCGGGCACCTCAAACATGCCCGTCTCCTTACCCTCGTCATCCAACACCGGCCGGACGTTGAGGCTCTGCAGCAGGCCGCGCCGTGCGATCGAGGCGGCGAGGTCCTCTATCGTTTCCCCGCGCTTGATGCGCCGGACATTGGACTGGCTCAGCGTCAGCTTGTTGAAAGGGATGTCACGCGAGGCATTGAGGGTGATCTTCTGCTTGACGGTAGCCATCTTGATTATCTCCGCGACGGGCGGCCGAGACTCTCTCGACCTCCAAACCCGTCACAAAGAAAGGCGCAGCCCTCTCACTCTGAGGACTGCGCCCCACACCGAAGATAACGGAGGGGCACAGGGCAGCAGGCACGACTTTGCATCAATGAGGAGGATCATGCCGCCCTCCACTTGATCTCGGTTTCATCGACCTCGCCTTGGCCTGCCCTGAATGCGCCGTCAGGTTGCGGCAGGAACGAGAGCAGCCAGTCGGCCGCCTTGCTGGCCCGCGACGCGGCACGCACGATCGCGCGGTTGTCTTCGCGCAGAACCTCAAGCCAGGAGGCCAGGTAGTCGGCGTGGCGTACGGTCGGCACGATGCCAAGCGAGGCGCAGCAGAAGGCTGCGTTCATCTCCGCGACCAGTTCCTCGAAAGCATATTTCCTGGTACCGAAGGCGCCGCCGAGGTCACGGCCGACGCGGGAGGCATGGCCGGTCGCATGGCCAAGCTCGTGCAGGGCGGTGCGATGCCAGTCGATGGTCTGGAAGTAGGCCTGCGGCGGCGGCACCCGAACATAGTCATGCGCCGGATCATAATAGGCGCGATCGCCACCGATGCGGAAATCGATCCCGGTCGCCTTGATCAGCGCGTCGACGACCGGCTCGATCAGTCCAGGCTCTGGTGCAGGCGGAGCCACGGCCAAATCGTCGGGGAGATTTTCACATTGTGCTACGTTGAACACGATGAAGCGCTTCAGGAACGGTATGGCTTGGGCTGCTTCGCCGGTTTCCCGCGCACGGCTCTTTTGGTCTTCAGGGACGAAGCGGTCAGCATAGACGACGGTGGTGCCGTGTTCGCCCTTGCGGACATGGCCGCCCAGCGATAGCGCCTGACGGAAAGTCAGCCAGCTCTGGACGGGAAAGCCATGCTCGATGACCGCCCCCCACAGGATCAGCACATTGATTCCGGAATAGGCGCGGCCGGTCGCGGCATTGGCCGGCATAGCAATGGGCGCTTGCGCCGCCGCCGTGCCCCAGGGCTGCACCCAGGGAAAGCGCCCTGCTTCCAGTTCGGCGAGGATCTTGTTGGTGATATCGCCATAGAGGCTTGACCGGTCGGCGCCGGCGCGAGCGTATTGTCTGGACATCGCGGTTCTCCGCGACGGGCGCCGGAAGCCTCTCCTCCAGCTCTCAACCCGTCACGGCAAACCGGTCCGTACTCTCACTCTAGAAGGCGTTGCGGGGGCCTCCCGCAGAAGGGGACGCTCTCGAATTTGGGCAAAGGCTGTCCGCGCCAAATGCTTATTCCTACCGGACTACGTGGCGGATGCGCTCGGTAAGCGTTTGTTCGACTTCGAAATAACCTTCCCAGGCTTCCGGCAGCTGAGCCCGCGCGGCGGCGGCGAAAACATCGAAACCGTTGGCGCTTTCGCAGGAGGGCAACTCCTCCCAGCTGACGGGCACCGCGCACCCCGCCCCCGCGCGTGCCCGAGTGGACCAGGGACAGATTGCAGTGGAGCCCTGGCCGTTGCGCAGGTAATCGAGAAACATTCGGCCCTTGCGCTTCGCCTTGCTCATGTTGGCGACGAAGCGCGACGGATCTGTACGGGCCAGCAGTTCGGCGAAGTCTTGGCAGAAGCTCTTGACCTCGTCCCAGTCTGCCTCCGGGACGAGCGGCACGACCACATGAACGCCCTTGCCGCCGGACAGCAACGGCCACGACTGCAGTCCAAGCGCTTCCAGAATGCCCCGAATGTCGAAGGCTGCCTGCTTGACGGCGGTGAAGCCCAGGCCCTCGTCGGGATCGATGTCGAAGATCATACGATGCGGCAGATCCGGCTGCTGGCGCAGGCTTCCCCAAATGTGGAATTCGAGCACGTTCATCTGGACGCCTGCGATCAGCCCCGCCAGGTCGCTGACCCACAAGATGCGGCTTTCCTTACCGGACATCT
The DNA here is from genome assembly GCF_003997975.1 of Mesorhizobium sp. M7A.F.Ca.US.005.03.1.1. Classification (NCBI taxonomy): domain Bacteria; kingdom Pseudomonadati; phylum Pseudomonadota; class Alphaproteobacteria; order Hyphomicrobiales; family Phyllobacteriaceae; genus Mesorhizobium; species Mesorhizobium sp. M7A.F.Ca.US.005.03.1.1. The sequence continues at coordinate 61,258 of NZ_RZRO01000011.1, read as the reverse complement.
TCGCCAAGTGGCCGTCATGAATGGCCTTGGGCATGCCTGGCAGTCTGTGTTTCTGAAAAAAGGTCTGTTGCAGGTCGCCGTCGGTATCGCGCACCAGCGACAGCGGCCGATCCCGGATGTGCGGCAGCATCTTCTCGGCGACGACGGCGTAGTAAGCGGCAAGCGTGGCCTTGGTCACCTTGGTCCCGGGATACATGACCTTGTCCGGATGCGTCAGCTTGACGCCGACAGCAACGGCGATCTCCTTGCCCAATCGCGGATCGAGATTGGCGGAGCCAAGGGTTGCCGGCGTCTTCGGCATCTCGATCACCACCTGGTCGGCTGGCTTGTCTTCGCGCATGCCCTCAAAGCTTGGATGCCGCAAGCTGCCGTCCGGTGTCACTTCGGCATAGGTGACTTCGGCGACAAGCTCGGGCTTCACCCATCGGGCACGGCGGGCAATGTCTCTCGGAACAGAAACAAAAGGCGGTTTCTCAATACGGCGTTTCTCGAGCTTCGCCACGATGTCCTTGCGCATCGCCGCGGTGAACCCCGTGCCGACACGGCCGCGATAGATGAGTTTGCCATTGTCGTAAGTGCCGAGGATAAGCGAGGCCATGCCATGTCCTGTGTCACTCGGGCGATAGCCGCCGACAACGAATTCCTGTCGCTTCGTGCACTTGATCTTGAGCCAACTCCTGGTGCGATCGCCTACGTAGGAGCTGTCGGCGCGTTTGGCGATGATACCTTCGTGGCCGCCCTCGCACATGGCGTCGAACACCCTTTTGCCCTGGTCGACGATGTGGCTGGAGAATTGCAGGCAGTCGTCTGGCAGGCGAGTGCCCAGCAGGGACTCCAGCCGCTCCTTGCGCGCGAGGAGCGGCTGGTTCGACAGATCTTGGCCATCCAATTCAAGCAGGTCGAAGGCGTAGAATTTGAGCGGCAGACCCGCGGCAATGCCGGTTTTCAGCATGGAGAAGTTCGTGCGGCCCTGGCTGTCGATGGCGACGATCTCACCGTCGATCAGCACCGCGCCCTTTGTCAGTCTCTGAAGCGGCGGCAGGATGACCTTGAACTGTCGGGTCCAGTCGTGGCCATTGCGGGTATAGACGACGACGTCCGAGCCGGAGATGGCGACTTGGGCACGATAGCCGTCGAACTTCATCTCGAAAAGCCAATCCCCGCCCACCGGTATTTGGTCTGTCAATGTGCAGAGCTGGAACGACCGAAACCCCGGCAGCGGATATGCAGGGATAGATTCTGAGTCTCTGCGCCGTGTGCGCCTTTTGCTGATGCTTAGGGTGCCATCTACAGGCGACATGCGGAACTCGGTTACATAGTCCGATTCAATACCCTGCCCCGCGGTTCGGTTCCATCCCCAAGCATCTACGCGCCGGCGACCGTCGGCGCTCTAAGGAAGAACGGCGTATAAGCCGCAGTCCTGCGCGCGTCCGCAACAGCGGCATTGTCGCGCGCTGGACGGAGGAAATTCGCCCCCGCCGCGGGCGGTGAACGGGACAGCCGTAGGAGCGTCAGCATAGCGCCGGCCGCAGGACGGGACGCGGGACCGACTGTCCCCGTCCGCGGCGGTCCGTATGGTTTGCGTTCAGGATATGGATGCGACCGGCATCGTTCGCGCGCATCGGCGACGCTAGGATTGGCCGGTACAGTGGCATTGCCTGATGAATCACTCAGGTTGTGCTCCCTTCGGCTCTCCTCAATTGCGTGGCAGCTTGTGAATTTCAAGACGGACAGGCCCGCCCCTGTCACAACTCGTGCAGAAAAGCGCTCGCTCGACAGAGCTGAACAGGGCGCCTTTTCCATAGCGCTGGATGAGCCCGGCAGGCTTTACCGTCGCGTGGTGCGAGCAGGATCTGCACTAAGCCCGCAACACATGCCATTCGCGAAGATCGCCGAGCGCCACATCGAAGCCGGCATGGACGCTGCCATCGATGATGGTCTGTGACGGGATCTTCACCTCGCCCGGCGTAAGGATTTTCTCCATCACATGCCGACTGTTGTAGTGGATCAGCAACATGCCCGGCCGGCGCCGGATGGCAGCTTGCCAGGCTGCCTGACTCACAGTTGGATCGGGAGAACGCGAAATGGTCTCTGACAAAGCCTGCTCCTCGCGATCCCAGACCTCGATCCGAAAATTGTCTTCCGCTGTCTTTGCCATAGCTTCGCCGGCCAGCGGCGCGAGTGACGCCGAGCCATGGTCCCTTGCTGCTCCAGATCAAGCTGAAATAAGGAACATATTCCTCTCTCGTCAAGAGCATACCGATAGCTTCTTTCCTGATGCTAGGCAATCGAGGTCTGCGGCCCGCGCCAATGGCGCGGGCGGCAAAAATCTCAGGCTGAGTAAAAATGGCCGGAACTGCATTGCGGCTCCGGCCATTGGCGAGCCTAAACCACGGGACCCCTCATCACCCAACCCGGGGCATTCGCTGTGTCCGTCTCGGATACCTGCGGTTTAGACCCTGCCAACCGGCGTAAGTTGTTGTGTCCGCGTCATGGCGGGAGGCGAGAACGCACCACTGCGTTGGCAGTCGGCCCCCCACGGCCGCGTTTTCAAGATCCAGCGAGGACGCCGAGCCTGTCCATCGCGGGTGCAAGACCTTTCAACGATACGGACAGCGCCACGTCCTTTTGATCGGCGCTTTTAACCTTGATCTTCAGCACCGAGCCCGCCCGCAATGCGGCTACTGTCCGTTCATCGAGGGTGAGCGGCATGATGCAGCCAGCCGCAGGCAGGTCGAGAACCGCAGTGGTTCCAGCGGTTGGCCGTCGTCGATCTGCAGCGCACGTTCTTAACGCTGGAAAGTTCCTGATGGAATAGCCGCTATTTCCTGGGATCCACATCAGACCCCGCCCCTGCCTCGATTGCCTCTACTTTGTTATGTCGTTCGACGATGGATGATCTCTTCAATAAGTTTCGCGTCAGCTTCGTATTCCGCGGCCCGCGCAGCCATTTGGCTGGCCAAGCTATGTCTTTCACGAGCGGCTTCGCGTTTTGCGGTTCGTTTCGCTAACTCGGCTCGCTGCTGGTGCGCTCTTAGAAGGCTCCAAAGAGCCTGTTCCGCATCGTCCGCTTGAGCCTGCATCAAAACGTCTGCTCCGAACGCATGTCCGGTGTGACAACGGTAGCGGGTGATCGGCCCGTCTTCGATCTCCCAAAGTGGTCCGTGACATTCTGGGCAGACAAATGTCGAGGGGGTGCCAAGCTGGCCTTCTGTCTGTTCCATTGTGCCGTGCTCCTGAGCAGCAATCGCAGCCTCGAGGCGGATGACAGGCGGGATTTCTGGTGTCGGCCCTGCCAGTTCGGAAGCAAGCCTGCGCAACAGGCCAGGCATTTCGGAGAGGGCGACGCAATGGTTGACTTCCACATTCTGCAAGGCGCTCAGCGGCATACCGGGTACTGCAGCGTCGTCGGGATCCTGGACCACGCTGACGCCGCCGCAAGTCTTGATGGCGCGGAGGCCCGCGGTGCCGTCGGAGAGGTTGCCTGTGAGCACGACCCCAATTACGCTGCCACCAAAGCTGCAGGCCGCCGATCGGAAGAGGGGGTCGATGGCGGGGCGCGCCAGATTCTCCCGCGGCCCGCGTCGCAGCAGCATGTGATCGTCGTGTAAAAGCAGGTGAGCTCCGGGCGGTGCAACGAAGATGTGCCCATTTTCAACCGCCATGCCGCTTGCGGCATTCGCTACGGGCATGTTGGCAGCGCGACCGAGAATGTCGCCGAGGTAACTCGTGGGGCCGACGTGCTGTACGATGAGGAGGGCCGCCGGAATGTCCGGCGGGATATCGCGGACAAGTCTCTTCAGCGCGTCGACGCCCCCCGCCGAGGCTCCGATTGCGACAATGCACCGGTTCTCGCAACCGTGGGCACGCATCTTCTCCGGCTGTCCCGCATGTTCCGACTCTGGTCGTGGTGCGGCGGTGGCCATGTGCTTCACCCACCTTCAGTAAAGATGTCGATGCGAGCGCTCCGGCCAGTCCTCTGCTGCCGGTCGGATGCCCCGCTTTCGTCGCCAGCTTCCTGACCCATCGCCGGACATAGGTGCCCGGCAACGACGTTGGGCTCCGAACTAACGCTTACGTGCGCGTTTGACGGCAGCCTCTGCCACGGCGGGGGCCTCCTGAATGCTTGCCGCGCCGCCAAAATCCGCGTTCTTGGTACGGCCAGCTCCCGGGCCCGCACCGAGATCAGCGCCTGTGGTCGGATCGGAAGCCGGATCGGAAAGAGTACGGTCGGCCATCTTGGCCACCACCTTCATGTCCTTGGCCCCCAGCTTGACAGTTGCCAGGCCGTCTCCGCCGTCGACGGGCATCACCTCTTCAAGGTTATCGATCCGATCCCACTCTTCGCCGGAGTTCCAGGGCCCGGTGATATCGCCGTCGCCTTGAGAGGTGTTGACGTACATGCTGGCGTATTTCTCTACGCCCGGGAGCTTGCCTGACGGGAAATTGTTTTCGATCGCGTAAAGCGCTTTTTCAAATGACTTCTGGTGCGCAATCTCGCGCGTCATCAGGAAGCCGAGCGCGTCCTTGATGCCGGGGTCGTCGGTGATGTTGATGAGGCGTTCGTAAACGATCTTGGCGCGAGCTTCGGCGGCGATATTCGATCGCAGGTCCACCGTAGGCTCGCCGCGCGAGTCGACATAGGCGGCGGTCCAGGGAACGCCGGCTGAGTCGCAAAGCGCGGGAGCGCCGCCGAACAGAATCGATTCCTTGGCCGTTGTACCGCTGGCGCCGATCATCAGGTAAAGGTCCGCTTCCTTCATTTGGCCCTCGGCAAGTTGTGCCTTGAGCCCCTTGTTCAGCATGGTGACGATCGATCCCACCACTTCGAGGTGGCTGAGTTCCTCGGTTGCGATGTCGAGCAACATGTCGCGACGCCCAAGATCGTCTTCGCCGAGCCCTTGCGTGAAATAGCGCATCGCTGCGGCCAGCTCGCCGTCGGCGCCGCCGAATTGTTCCATGATCATGCACGCCAGTCTGGGGTTTGGCTCCGAGACACGGACGGTGTATTGCAGGCGCTTGTTGTGCATGAACATTGACATTCCTCCGGGTGCGTTGGCATGCCCAACTCATGCTTCGGAGGAATGTTCCATATCTGCTCGAAGCCGCGCTATCGCGGGCTCTATGTCGATGGGCGCAAATGCCAAAGCCTATAGCCTCAGCGGCTTGCAGGACAAGAGCAGCCGGAGCGCCCTCGTGAATGAGCGACGCAAAGCGGAGAAGTCATACCTTACGGCTCGGTTGAGTGTCCATTTGTAGCCAGGCGCTCAAGCACCTTCCGGGATTCTTCGATTTTCTGTCGCGTCGCTTGAATGGTCGCTTGTAAGTCTTCCAAATGCGCATCAGCCCGCCGCTGGAACATACGTGCGCTTTCGATGACATCGCTCGGCTTCGACGGGATCATTGCTATCACTCCGTTGGCGGAACTGAACCTGTCTCAGCGTCCGGATACGTCGCCGTTGTTCAGATAGATCAAAGAAGAAAAGCGCCAGTGACTCTCTCGTCTTTAAGGAGAAGTTCCTGATACAGTTTTTATCGGGCAACTCCTGTGTCCATCGGCAACGGGTTCACCCCGCAGATCGAAGCCGATGGCCTTCCCTTGTCCTGCCTAGGCGTGAACAATCAGGCCGACCAGATCCTCATCGCTGCACTCGCAGGCAGGGAGCCGATTTCGGATGTCGGCTATCACAACGGACGTCGAGATAATGTCGCTGCTGCGGTAACCAGAAAGCCACATCAGATTTGGACCTATAGGTTTCGAGGCTGGCAGCTTTCTCTTGAATGAAGTTGCGCATGCTGTTGCCCCACCATAGTTGAGAGTTCCCGACGCCTGGAGCTCAACAATTGCTTACTGAGCTTTAATTGCGTTAGGGCAGCGCTGTCGACGTTAAAAGCGGTCCTTGGTACGGTTGCAGACACTGTTTCCCATCCTACATCCCTATAGCGGCCGGACTGCCGCTGGCGGAGACACCGGTTGCCACGCTTTTTCTTGCACCTTGTCCTAGCCGGACGTCGGCGGCCTGATCCGGAGGGTAGTGAGCTCCCCGACAACGAAAGCGCCGTTCGCGAAGCGATTTGGGCAGCCAAGGACCTGATGGCCGAGGAATTGCGCGCTGGCAAACCGTTGATAAGTGATGCCGCGTTTGAGGTCGCGCTCGACGACGGGACGGTCATCGCAACCGTCACCTTCGTTGCCGCCGCCGACTATGGCTAGATTTTACCGAGCAGCCGCTCATATTCATGTTCCGGCTCGCTATAGGTGCCGTCGGCGATCTGAAACAGGCCATCGCGATCGCGGATAAGGATCTCACCTCGGTTTGCCCTGATCAGGCCCTTGCCTTCAAGTTCCTGAAGGGCGACGGTCACGCCAGGTCGCCGCACACCGAGCATAACAGACATGAACTCATGGGTGATCGCAAACCTGTCATTCCTTACCCTGTCCTGGCACATCAGCAGCCAGCGCGCCAAGCGTTCATCCAATTTCGATCGGGCATTCACCAGGGCGGTGTAGCTGGTTTGGATGAAGAGCGTTTGCACATAGAGAAGCAGCAGGGCCTTAAGCGTCGTGCTTTCTGACATGGCTGCGGATAATGCCAATGCAGGAATCTGGAATCCGTCCCCGGCGATCTGCATGTAGGTATCATGTGCGGCGCGATTGCCGCCAAGCACCAACAGTGCGCCGGTCATGCCTTCCAGACCGATGAGGCCCACCTCGGTATCGCGGCCTTTCGGGAACTTGGCAACCACCGAAGCGATGCCGCTTTCCAGAAAATAGACGTATTCGATGGGGGCCTTCGCGGTCTCAAGCGGAGTGCGCAATGGCAGATCCACCCGTTTAAGATGTCGCTCAAGTAGGTCCAGGTCAACGGGAGAAAGCCGCTTCAACAGGGCATTACGGCAACTGTTGTTTGGCTGGTTAGACATAACTCCACCCTCCATAGGGCAAGAGCTCTGTGATCTCCCAGCCGTTCGCGCCCGTGAAAACGTGCGAACGATAGGTCATATATAGGTTCTGCTGGTCACAACACCTAATCACGTTAGGCATTATGGCCGGGCACCGGACTTTTCCGCCGCGCGCGAAAAGGGGAATTCTAGAACAAGGACCTCGCGCTCATCGAAGATTTCGAAGACATCGCCGGTTAGGACCGGCTTGCCGGCCAGTAATCCCTCAGCCAAGATCTCCTTGGCCGAAGCCATGGCATCGTCTTCTACGTCTTGCAAGTTTGCGAACTCCTGCCCCTCTGGATCCTGGAGGAGCTGCCCGTCCCGGGTTCGAATGTGAAAGAAGAATCTGGGCATGGCTGCTCCACCTTTTTCGACTTTTAAATGCAGCACGCTTGATGAATAGCGTCGGAAACGTACCAAGCGGGGATATCCACGTGGGCGCCTGACCTGGCTAATCAGTTGCTCAGCGGAGGCTTTGCGTTGAGCTCGACCTGCCAAACCGGACGCCGATGCCATGCGCGATGGCGCTGGCGGCTATCAGTTCGGGAGTAACTGTCGAATGGCGGCTTCTGCCATGGAGGTCGAAATGACCTCATGGCGCCTTTTCCTCGTTTCGACATATTCTTCGACGAGCATTTTCAGGCGTCTTGCTGCCATATCGTCTGCAAACATCGGGTTGCTCCCGTCGGTTGACGGCCGCGTTGGTTCGCGCGTCATATTTCGATCGGTGAACCCGCGACACGAACGTTCTCGGTGAGCAAAGCTGCTGCTGAGTGATTTGTTCCGGCAGTCCGAGGACTTGGTTATTCCCAGACAATTGGCTGGTCGGTGCGTGGTCACAGCGGCACCGGGGTAGCTCCGCCTCTCCCCGCTATTAGGGTATCAGATCCAACATTCGAAGCGGCAAATATCAGCCGGCGCCGGCCGTGCGCCCAAGCGCATTACTTGAATGGCGGACAAGCGGTTTATGGTGGCAATGGGCTTTGAATGCCGCCGGAGGAGACCGTGCAGGGCAAAAGGCAGTCGAGAATGACTATCCTTGAGGTCGCCGATTTTGCAGCCAGGCACGGCCTCACGGAGAAGTCTGCTAAAATTGTTCTGATGATCAACGGCCCGTCCAAAGCGAGGTGCGACCCCGCAGGTGCTGCATTCAAGGTCGCCCTTATTCAGAGAGTAACGAAAAATCTGTCGGATCGCCTGAAGGTCGATTGAGTCCCAATCATAGGCGTTGCGCGATACGCCGATTAGATCTCGCCTGGCAGATGCATAAAAGTGCCATCCAATGGAACCTGCCGACACACTCCAGGTTGAATAGCACCCGATCGGGTGATTTCAACCAAAGGAGATTGTCAGATGGCAGCCACCAACAAAGCAAGCGCCAGCAATAAGGGCCTTGAGGACATGTTCCTCGATGGCCTCAAGGATATTTATTACGCCGAGAAGAAAATTCTGAAAGCCCTGCCAAAGATGACCAAGGGCGCGCAGGACGAGCAGGTTTCCGCCGCCTTTGAAAAACACCGTGTCGAGACCGAGGGTCAGGTGGAGCGACTCGAGCAAGTGTTCGACATCCTGGGTGCCGCCGCCCGCGGCAAGACCTGCCCGGCGATTGACGGCATCATCGAGGAAGGATCGGAGATCCTCGAGGAATACAAGGGTTCGCCCTCGATCGACGCCGGCCTTGTCGGCGCCGCGCAGGCGGTGGAGCATTACGAGATCGCACGTTACGGCACGCTGATCGCCTGGGCGACGTCGCTGGGTAAGAATGACATTGTCAAACTCCTCAACGCCACGCTCGAAGAGGAGAAGGCCACCGATGAGGCCCTGACCTCCCTCGGCGAATCCGGCGTGAACGACAAGGCGGCCGAGCAGCAAAAAGCGGCTTGATCCTTCAGGCCCACGCAACAAGGGTCACGGCCTCGTCGCAACCCTTGCCTTGCGAGATCGAGTTACTCTGTCTAGTCTCTTAAACTTGATCGGTAGTGGCAGTTTCGATGTGCTGGCTGTTGCGGCTGCTGAACACATCGATCATGGCATCATGAGCCTCATCGGAGGCGCTACACAGGGCATCCTGCACGACGGTACGCAAGCCGTAGTCTGCGGCGCCTGACACCGCCGCCTGCCGGTGGCTGCCGAAAAACGGGAACATCACTGTCTTCATGTTGACGGCGAAGGCAACAAGCCACCCACATTCGCGATGCTGACGACGGAGCCCGGGCCTGATATGGCGCCCATACACAATCGCCAGATCGTCGTGTTGCGCCCAGAGGACTGGGCGGCATGGATCCAAGTCACGAAACCCGGCTGATCTGCTGACGGCCCTGCCGGCTGGGTTGGCAATCGAGACCGTTCGGGAAGGGAGCGACGCCGGCGGTCGTCAACCCAAGCGCTAAAGGGGCAAAACAACCGGCCGGCCGGTTCTGAGCCTCGGCATCTGACGACGTAAAGCCCGCATGTGGCGGCTGTCACAGCCGAGGCTTAGGTACGAATTGGGCCTAATATTCAAACGTTGGGGTCTACTTTGCCAGCCGCGCCTTCAACGGCGTCGTCCGTCGGTATTTCTTCATCACGGTGGTAAGATGGCTCTGACTCGAAAATCCGCAGGAATGAGCAATGTCGGGGATCGTCATACGGGTAAGGGCAAGCTGCCTTTCAGCAAAAATTCAGCCGCCGCTCGATCACGTAACGGTGCGGCGGCATTCCAAACGTCTTCGAGAAAGCACGCATGAAGTGATAAGGTGAGAGACCGCAAACCGCGGCCATCTCGGCAAGCGCCAGCTTGCGCGTGAAGTTCTTGTCCAGGAATTCCTGCACGCGACGAGTGCTGCGGACCGAAAGCCCGCCCTTCGTGTTGAGCGTCGGCTGTCGGGCCGAATTGCGACCGAAAATCGACCCGGGGAGGCCATCGTCACTCGGCATTTTTTGGTCTCCTGATACATCGCACTTAAAGTTCCGCCTGAGGGGGCCGTGCGGCTCCCAGCCACAAGGTTCGGCCTGCGGCCACAGCTGCGTTGAAGGATGCCGCCGAAGTCAAGCTCGCGTTGCTCACAGAGTCAGTCCCACGTTGCAAATTCCTGCTCAGAGGTGGAGGCATGGGCTGTGTACAAGATGCGGTCAAGCTGCTGGACCTCACGCTCGGCGGAGAGAAGAGACCGACGCGGCTTTGACGGAACTCGCCGAGGCAGTTGTCGACATCCCGGCTGAAGCGGCCTAAGGAGGCGTTCCCGCCTGTCCGGCGCCATGATGACGCACCGCCGCTGCCCTGCCGAGGGGCACAAGTCGGTTCAGGTCGGCAAGAAACTCCGCCGACAGGGCGTGGTTGTGGAAATTCTTGTTGACCTCCGCGCCTGGGAGGAACGATCATTTCACAACTTGCTTCAGGCCGCGCAACGCTTCCTTCACGTCGGGCCGAGCCTCGCTAGCTTCGGGATAGACCGCATAGGCTGGATAGGTGAATTCCGGGGAGCCTTCCACGACCTCCAACTGGCCTGTCTCGATATAAGGAGCTGCCGCGCCCCTGCGGAAATATCCCATGCCACCGGCGCGCAGGATGTAGCTCAGCCCGAGCGGACCAAGGCCGACCATCAATCCAGGCTCGCCAAAGGCAGAGGAACTGGCATCATGCTGAGCCGCAAACAGCGGCCCCCAGTCGACATAGACATAGTCCTTGGAACCGGCAGCCTCTCCGTCTCTGTCGGTCGTCCGGACCAGGACGAGTTGCTCCTCGACGAGAAGCTCTACCTTGAACCCCGGGAGCAGCTTCGGCGCGTATAGCACCGCGATATCGAGAACCCCCGTCCTGAGCTGTTCGATGAGTTGGTCCGGCACCCCGACCTGTGCGTTGATGGCGATTTCCGGCCTCGCCTTTCGCATCCAAACCAGCCAGTCCAGCAGAAGCGGGTTCCAGAGGCTCAGTTCGCCGCTCAGCGCCACCACGCTCGTCCGCCCCGAAGGGATGGCGAGCTGGTGTCGAGCACGTTCCCATATTTGCACGAAGGACTGGGCGAACCGCTCGAACTCGCGTCCCGCCGGCGTCAGTTGAGCGCCGTTGCGGTTACGGATGAAGAGCTGCCGTCCGAGCTCCTCCTCCAGCGTCCGAATGCGAGCACTTACAGTGGTCTGCGTGACATGAAGACGATCCGCGGCCTTCAGGAAACTACCCGAATGGACGATTTCAAGGAAAGTGCGCGCTCGATTGATGTCCACGGGCTCCTCTTATGACAGCAATAATTTTGCACTGATGGTAGCACTTAATTCGTTTGCTTTGCTGTTCCTGCGGAACACGTTTGAGCAAACGTGTGGGGCACACCGGATGCGGAGCTACCCACTACCCGGACGCCAACACCCACGAACACACATTTCCACCCTGCTTAGCGCACGAGCTTTCGTCCGAGTATGACGGCCATTCGGAGTCTCCAGGAATCCTGGAGCGAAATCTTGCGCTGGCAAAAGGGCGGAGCGGCCGAGGTTGATCGAGGAGCCCCTCGCCATGGATGTCCTGAGAGAAAGGCCAGGGCGGACCGCATCGCTTGGAGCCTCGATCTTGCCACCGGCGAGGTCAGCAGGCGCATCTTCAGCGGTTTTTGGCCGTCCCGAGGAGAGCCCGACCTTCGCAACTGGGCGATCAAGGTCATCCGAACGCCTTGGCAGGATCGTGCTTCCCGTTGTCATCAGAAAAGGCTAGCCGGTAGAGTTTCGTAAGGGATCCACTTGAGAGGCGCGTTTGGGACTTCCTGCGGGCCTCGGCCCTGCCGGATACCGGAATCGAACCGATGGTAGGCTTCGACGGGCCGAACTACCGTCTGGGTATGGCGGCTTTCTCATCCGCAAGACGCTGCGCGTGACCCCCGCCATGGCAAAAGCTGTGGGCGATGCGCGAGAGCTAAAAAGGCCGGGAGATCGAGAGTACGTGGTCCTCAAAAATGCAGAGGGTGGACAACTTCTACTTGCTTTCGATCCAATCCAGCAAGCCAGCTTCGATCCGCTCGCACCCGGTGAATTCGTGCACCAGGCTCCTGGCCAAATCGCGCCATTGCGACTCCGGCGCTCTGGTTTCCGAGATCAGATCGTGGAAGGCCTTGCGGATGATCAGCATCGAGCGCGCAGACGGCAACTGGTGCAGATTCGCTTTCCTCGCTCTGGCTCTGTCGCTGGCGAATTCGTTTCACGAGTTCGTGCAATGCGGCAATCGCTTGTCGGGTTTCATCCATATCCCCGCGAAGTGCGGCAGTTCCCGCCATGGACTGCTGTCGAGCGTGGAAGGCGGCATCGATGACCGCTCTCGCAAGATGGTATGCGTTTGAACCATCGCCGCCTCCCTTCCTGCGACGACTATTTTTTACAACGTCCGAAAGCGCATCCCAAAAACCAAGGTCGCGGCCACTCGGTGCTTCGGCTGGTGACTAAGAAAGTCCCGTCCTACTCGAACATGATCCCAGCCGTGCCTCTTTTGGCGATCAACAGTCTCCGAACCTCCTGGATCCGCTCAGCTTGTTGTTTGGTATAGGGACCCATCGGGCGGGTCTTTTCTTCACCGCGGCGGACCCTGCAGTACCAGCGGCCGTCATTCGAAAAGATTTCGACCGAGGTCGGCGCATCGTTAGCGTGCCTGGCGATCTCGTCGATGAATTCCACGACCTTTGAATGGTGCTGGGCAGGTCCGACAGTGCGCAAAACGTTTCTGCCGCTAATTTCATGCTGCAGTGTGGACATAGTCGAACTCCTTTCAATCACAATCACATCCCGCTCGCCATCTTGACCGTGCTGTTTCGAACCGGGCTGCCGCGCGGAGCGCTTGTTAGGCTATCTCGCGCCCTGTCTCGGCCTCTGCCTCCAGGCTCTCGGTGTCACGGAAGATCGAAGAGGAGCTTTCCGGCATCGGAGAGGTCGGACAGCGCGGTCCCCCAGGCGAGATCCAGGCCTTGGTCTCAGTTTCAGCCATATTCTTCTCCTTGGCGATCCAGCGTCAAAAGTCGCTCGTGCGGCGAAGCGGCAATCCCCATTTGCTTCGGGATATTCTCTGCCTGGCTAGCGCGCCTTCAGAGTGTCAGCACCGCCAACATCCCGATCACGTCAGGCATCGGGCTGTGTGGTTTTCACGTTGTAGTTTCCCGCCATCGCGGATCTCATGCAAACGAATTTAATCGGTAATTGAGTGCAATTTTTATGATAGCCGCCTTTGGCGATTTCACTGTCAGTTCGGCCGCCCGAGGAGGCTGCCTTCGTCGAGGCCGCGACCGAAAGGCTTATCCCTGAAGACGACCTCGGCCCCGGTGCCAAGGCGTGCGGCGTGCCGCTCTTCATCGATCATCAGCTTGCCGGCGCCTACGGGCATGCAGGTGGTACATGTAGGGACCATGGGCAAAGGGTGAAGACACACAAAGCTTTCGATCGCGCATGACTCGGGCCGCCCTCTACCGGGCAGCGACCAAGGCAATTGACGACCCCGCGTTGTCATCGCAGGGCGGCAAGCTTTTCGCCGATCTCCCGGCCCAAGCGCAGGATGCGATGCTTTGGATCTCGAAGGCGGGCAAGATCGATCTCGGTGCGTCGGATGCCACGACCTTCTCCAAAAATGCTTTGGCAGAAGCCCCAAGGAGGGGATGTTTTCGGATCTATGGCGGCAACAAGGATATGGCCGGCTAGAAGATGCTCGGCTGCCCGGGCGCGCTACAACTACCTGGATTGGGTCGATCGGCACGGCGAGCACTATGACCAGCCGCCGGTCGGCATCGCGGCTGGCCCGCGTGGAAGCTCTCGGACGACCAGGTCGCCGCGGTGGCGACCTACATCCGAAATGCCTGGGGCAACCAGGCCAGTCCGATTTCGGCAGGCGACGTCAAGTCGCTGCGCGATTCGGTGCAGGCCGTGAACAGCGCTTACTGAATTGGCAGGCCCGAGGAGGTTCCAGCGTGCGTCTCCCATAAAGCGGTTCACGTGCTCGCCAGACGTATGGCGGCGACCGATAGCGGTGGCAGTGTGACTTTGAGGCTCAAGGTACCGGCCTCGCTCTCGGTCGCGACCGGCTCACTGCGAAGTTCCGACACATCGTTGAGCTCATCGACCGTCGCCGGGTCGAGATATTCGGGCTTGCCCATTTCCTCCCAGCGGCGTTTTGCGTTGGCGTGATCGGCGTCGATTTGTTGTACGGAAGCCATCGTGGCTGTCGGCGCAGCTTTCAGCGTGAACGAAACCTCCTCGGTCTCGATCGGATGACGCGGCAGGGCGAAATTCGTCAGCATCAGCGTGGACCCACCGTCATCGCGGATAACCCAGGCATCCACCGTCTCGTGAGCGCCCTCGACAGGCAGCAACTCGGTGCCAACTCCATGCAGCAATTGAAAGGCCCGATAGGCCGGCTTGGCGATGCCGTGGATGTTCAACAATCCAAACCCGCCCTGAAAGGGTATCGAGGGAAAATAGTTCTCCTCGAAAATATCGGAGAACGTCCAGTAACTGTATCCCTGGACCAGCCCGTTTGCTTCCAGCACGGTCTTGACGATGAACGCGGCGGCATAGGGGTCGTCGTGCAAGGGGTCGCGCGGGTTGGACGAGGTGCACCATTCGGTATAATAGAGGGGCACATCGCCCGCCTGCTTGCGCGTGGCGCGCGCTTCGTCGCGCAAGGCGCTGCGCTTGCTCGCGGCGAGCTGCGCTTCGGTGTCATCGCCTGGTTTACCGAAATCATCAGTTGGATAGTGATGCGTGCTGACGAAATCGGCGGGCAGTCCGCTGGTCCGGCAGAAATCCAGGAAATCCCCAATCCAGGCATTGTCGGCCGTTGCCGGGCCGCCGACCCGCAACAACTTGTCGACGCCCTTGATGGCTTCGACGGTGTAGCGATAGAGCTCGAAATAGTCGCTTTGCTTGCCGCTGCCGAAAGCGGTCAGGTTCGGCTCGTTCCAGACCTCGAAGAACCATTGGCGCACCTCGTCCAGCCCGTAGCGATCCACCCAGTGGCTGACAAGCTTGCGGATGAGCACCGCCCATTGCGCGTGGTCCTTTGGCGGCGAGACATTGGCGCGATAGTGGAAGACGGTCTTGTCGGCGGAGGCCAGGACACCGGGCATGAAGCTCAGTTCCACGAACGGTTTCATGCCGATCGAGAGCAGGAAGTCGAAAATCTGATCGGCATTGAAGAACGAGTAGAACAAGGTGTCGCCCTCGCCGATCAGCGTACCCATTTCGTCGCTTAAAATACTGTGGCAGCGGACATGGCGCATCCCGAGCTCGTCATGCGTGCGCTTCAGTTGCGCCTGCCAGTCGGCACGCAAGCCGAGCGTCGCGTGGCCGCTACCGACCGTGTGTTCCCAGAAATGCGGCAGTTGCGTCGCCGGTCCGTTCAGGTCGCATGAAAATGTCGCCGTCATCCAAGCCGCTCCTTGATCCTGTCCGCCACGCGCAGCGCGTTGGCGATGATCGTCAGTGTGGGATTGACCGCGGCGATCGAGGGAAAGAAGCTCGCATCCGCGACATAGAGATTGTCGACTTCATGGGCACGGCAATCGAGGTCGAGCACTGAGGCCGCGGGATCGGTCCCGAAGCGCGCGGTGCCGGCCTGATGCGCGGTGCCGCCGATCGGAATGCCGAGGCCGAAGTAAAGACTGCGCTCCAGCAGCACGGGGCGGGAGTCGGCCCTGCTCAATATATGCTTGAGTTTTTTCTTTAGACGGCGATGGGCTTCCAGATCGCTCACGGTGAATTCAAGGACGACGCGGCGGCCGTCGTAGCGAATGCGGTTTTCCGAGCGAGGGAGGTCCTCGGTCGAAAGCCAGAAATCCATCGAATGGCGCGCCATCTCCTGGAAGGGAAGCTTCGGCAGCCATTCCAGCCAGCGGGGCAATGCCTCGCCTCTGATCTGTGCTCCGTGTGAGGTGGCGCACATCTGGATCAGCCCGAGTGGGTAATCCCAATCGTCCGATCCGAAATAGAAGTCGGAAAGCGCGAGCGTCTTCTGGAAAATCGTGTCGTTCGGCTTGCGGGTCAAAGCCATCAGCACGGACTGATCGTGGCGCATGTAGTTGCGCCCGACCTGCCCGGAACCGTTGGCGAGACCTTCCGGATGCTTGGCGCTGGCCGATCGCAGCAGAAGCAGCGCCGTGGAGAGCGCACCGCAAGCCGCCACCACTATGGTGGCGCCATAGTGCACTTCCTCGCCGTCGCGCATCACAATCACGTCTGTCACTCTCCTGCCCGTCCCGTCCGTCTCGAGCCTCGTCACATAGGCGTTGGTCAGCAGCGACAGGTTGGGATACGATCTGAGCGCCGGATCGACGCATACCACCTGGGCGTCGGCCTTGCCGTTCAGCAGGCAGGGAAACCCGTCAAAGGCGTCGCAGCGGATGCAGGTGCTGGTCGGCGTGGCCCTGCCGTCCTTCTCTTGGAGAAGAATGCCGAGCGGCAGATGGAACGGGTGCAGCCCGTCATTGGCCAGGCTGTCGTGGAGTTCCTGGATGCGCGGCTCGTGCGACACCGGCGGATACGGAAAGGGGCCGCTGGCGGGCGGTTCGGTCGGGTCTTCGCCGCGCTGGCCATGTACATGGAACAGCCGTTCGGCCTCGGCATAGTAAGGTTCGAAGACCTCGTATCCGAGCGGCCATGCGGGAGAGACGCCGGCCTTATGGCGGACTTCGCCGAAATCGCGCTCGCGCATGCGAAAGAGCGCCCCGCCATAGACCTTGGAGTTGCCGCCGACATAGTAATGCAGGCCAGGGTGGAAACTCTCGCCGTCCCTGCCGTACCAGGTCTCCTTGGCCTGATAGGCGCCGTCCACGAACACCGTCCGTGCGTCCCAGTTGGCGCGCGAACGCGGCAGGTAGCCGCCGCGCTCTATGAGCAGGATGCGTTTTCCGGTCGGCGCCAGACGTTGCGCGAGCGAAGCCCCGCCCGGACCGCTGCCAATGACGATAACGTCGTACTGCCCGCCCATGCCGTCAGCCGTTTGTCGAAAAACCAGGGAAGAGCGTCATGCCGCCATCGACGAAAAGCGTAGTGCCGACAACGTAATCGGACTCGTCCGACGCCAGCCAGACGGCCGCCCGCGCGATGTCTTCCGGCAGACCGATCCGCCCATATGGAATCAACGTCAGCAAGCTCTTGAGCGCTTCGGGCGTGTCCCAGGCGGAGGTGTTGATGGGCGTTCGTATCGCGCCCGGCGCGATGGCGTTG
Organism: Mesorhizobium sp. M7A.F.Ca.US.005.03.1.1; assembly: GCF_003997975.1. Classification (NCBI taxonomy): domain Bacteria; kingdom Pseudomonadati; phylum Pseudomonadota; class Alphaproteobacteria; order Hyphomicrobiales; family Phyllobacteriaceae; genus Mesorhizobium; species Mesorhizobium sp. M7A.F.Ca.US.005.03.1.1. The sequence goes on along the minus strand of NZ_RZRO01000011.1, from coordinate 44,149 downwards.
ACGCGAATGCGCTTGGGCGCAAGCTCCTGCGCCATGCTTTCCATGAGCAGCTTGATGCCGCCTTTCGAGGTGGCGTAGTTCGCGTGGCCCGCCCACGGGATTTCCTGATGCACGGAACTCATGCAGATGATCTTGCCGGCCGCGCGCGAGACGGACGGCACCACGCCGCGCCGCAGGAATTCGCGTGTTGCCGCCTGGGCGCAGAGGAACTGGCCGGTCAGGTTGACGCCGAGAACCTTGGCCCAGTTCGCAAGCGGCATGTCGGCGAAAGCCGAGTCGCGTTGCAGGCCGGCATTGGCGACAAGAATGTCGATAGTGCCGAACTCGTGCACGGCGCGCGAGAACATGTCGCCAACCTCATCTTCCATGGAGACATCGGCCTTGTGGGCGAGCGCATTGCTGCCGGCCCGATGGATCTGGTCTACCACTGCATTGGCGGCGTCCTCGTTCTCGACGTAGTTCACCACGACATCGGCGCCTGCCCGACCGAGAGCGATTGCGACGCTCTCGCCGATCCCTGAGTTGGCTCCGGTTACGATGGCTTTCTGCCGCACCAAAGGTTTGTGATCGGGCATGAAGAACTCATCAGGAAAGGAAATGATCTAAAAACCGTAATTGTTGCCACCGCTGGGTCAGTCAACCCAGGCAAAACGCGTGCGAAGGGCAAAAGGTCCGGCTGGCGCCATTACAATGCGGTAACGCGCAGGAACATCATTGTGATCGCGGCTTGCGAACCAATTTGACGCTCCAACGTATGAGAGTGGTCGGGAACTGCGATCGCGCAACCGGATGAACGGTCGCGCGTTTGGCCGTTCGAAGAAAGCGTCTGATGCCCGCTATCCTCGTCACGTTCACAGTGCGCTGTCTGCTTGTCGCGCTATTCCTGCCGTTCAGCGCGCTGGACAAGGTGCTGAACTTCGAGCAGGCGATTGACCAGGCATCGCAGGCGATCCCCGGCCGCTCATTCGCGGCGGTGATGATCGCGGGTGGTTTCTTTGTCGAAGTTTTCATGTCGCTGGCGATCCTGGGCGGCGTTGCCGACCGCCTCGCGGCCCTGATCCTGGCCGGCTATTGCCTCGTGACGGCGCTGCTTTGGAAACAGTTCTGGCGCCGGCCGGATTTCCGCCTGAAAGGCAGGAGCGAGGCCCGGGACGTGTTCTGGGATTTCCTCAAGAACCTCGCTCTTGCCGGCGGCTTTCTCCTTCTCGCCTTCGGCTCCAACGCTGCCGAGGTCGATCGCTTCATTCGCCATCCGCTGGCCTCGTCACACCCCTATCAGACGGTTCAGGAAGACCTGCGATGAGCGCCGCGCCGACAATCCCTTATTGGCATCTTTGGACGGATGCGGACGGGATCAGCCGCCAGACCCGTTGCGCGCTGACTGAATTCGAGCTGCGATCGATCAAGCCGCCTGCCGATCCGCAATGGCAGGGGCTGCGCTCGAATGGGCGCATGACCACGCTTGTTACCATCCTGCCCGTCGGCTGGACCGGCACATGGCATGAGAACCCCAAGCCGCAATGGATCGTGCCGCTCTCAGGACGCTGGTTCGTGCAATCGATGGATGGCGTGCGGGTCGAAATGGGGCCGGGCGAGTTGTCCTTCGGCGGCGACCAGAATTGCCGGGAGGTCGACGGCAGGCGAGGCCATCGCTCCGGGACAGTCGGAGATGAGCCAGCCGCCCTGATTGTTGTCCAGTTGCATGACGCGCTGGCGCCGTCCCTGCCTTGTGAGTTCAGATAATGAGATGAAGGGTTTCGACGTCATCGATCCGCGATTTGCGCATTACGTGCTAGAGAATGCGCCGCTCGAAGAACTGGCCGGCGGCTTTCGCTGGATCGAAGGGCTGGTGTGGATGGGTGACGCACTTTGCCTGTTGTTCCAGGATCTCCCTCGCGACCGAACCATGCGCTGGATCGAGGACGCCGGCATATCGGTCTATCGTTCGCCGTCGGACTACGGCAACGGGCAGGCGCGCGACCGGCAGGGACGGTTGATTTCCTGCTCGCATCGCGGGCGCTGCCTGTATCGGACCGAACTGGACGGCTCGCTGACGCGGCTGGTCGACCGGCACGGCGGAAAGCGCCTCAATGCGCCGAACGACGTCGTCGTGAAGTCCGATGGCTCGATCTGGTTCACCGACCCGCTTTATGGCATTCAGAACGACTATGAAGGCGGCCGCCAGATTTCGGAGCAGCCGCCGGCGCTATACCGGTTCGACCCGCGGAGCGGCCGGATCACGATCGCAGCTGACGATTTCGACGGTCCGAACGGCCTGGCGTTTTCACCCGACGAAGCGCGCCTCTATGTCGCCGAAACCGGCGACCAGGCCACTGAAGATCCGAAGCAATATATCCGGGTCTTCGACGTCGCGGAGGAAGACCACCTGCGTGGTGGCGAAATCTTCCACAAGGTCGAGCCCGGCTATGCCGACGGGCTGTGCGTGGACGAGAATGGCAACGTCTGGTCGAGCGCCGCCGACGGCGTTCACTGCATTGCGCCCAATGGCGAATTGCTGGGCAAGGTCCTCGTTCCCTATCGCGTCTCCAACCTGACGTTCGGCGGCTTGGCCCGAAACAGGCTGTTCATCGGCGGCTCTCACACGCTCTATGCGATTTTCCTCAATTGCCGGGGCGCGGCATGGCCATGACCGCCAAATCTCAGCGCATCGACAGGCTTGTTCGCTTCAGCCTCACCACAGCTGACGCCGCAAGCGCCGCGCGTTTTTACGAAGCCGCTTTCGGTTGCCGCAGAATCGCGGCGGACCGCCTCGCCGGCCCCGAGTTCGAACGGCTGATGGATGTTCACGGCGGCGCCGATCGTATCACGCTGGGCCTCGGCTGCGAAATCATCGAACTCCTGCAGTTCGACGTGCCGGGCGTGACCTATCCGGAGGACTCCTCGTCATCCGACCTTCGCTTCCAGCACTTGGCGATTGTGGTCGCGGATATTGAGCAAGCCTTTGAGCGGCTGTCGTGCGTGGCGGGCTGGAAACCCATCTCGATTGGCGGGCCGCAGCGCCTGCCGCAATCTTCGGGTGGAGTCACCGCGTTCAAGTTCCGCGATCCCGAGGGCCATCCCCTCGAATTGCTCACTTTCCCGGATGGGGGTGATCGCCGGTGGACCGAGATGCCGGCCGGCGAAATTTTTCTTGGCATCGACCATTCGGCAATCAGCGTTTCTGACTCGGCCCGAAGCGTCACGTTTTACCAAAAGCTCGGCCTTGTTGTGTCAGCACGCTCCTTCAATTTCGGCGCCGCCCAGGAACGGCTGGACGATGTCGCGGGCGCCCAGGTTGATGTCACTGCCCTGGCACTGTCCTGCGATACCCCGCATCTGGAACTGCTATGTTATCGCAACGTGCGCGATCGACGAATGCCAGTCCAACCTGCGGCTCGCAGCAACGACATCGCCTGCACGCGTCTTGTGTACGAGGTTCCCGCGACCCAGGCCGCCGACAGCCACCGCTTGATGCGTGACCCCGACGATCATACCTTGCTGCTCGTGTCGCGGGCCTCAACGGTTTGGGGATCGGCTTCGGGGGACGGCGACCAGAATTCTCGTCCCAAAACAATCAATATCCAATGAGAAATCCCCAACATCAGACGTCTGATCGTCCTGGTATGTTCCCTGTCAAGTCTTGGACACCACCCAGCGGACTGGTGGCGCCAGAATATGCATACAGGAGCTCGCATGCAGAATGAGCCCAAGCAGGAAGCGCTCGACGATGACCTCCTGGCGACCCTTCAGAGCAAAACGTTCGACTACTTCCTTTACGAAGCCAATGAGGCAAACGGTCTCGTCGCCGACAGGACCAGAAAAGGTTCACCCGCCAGCATAGCGGCTGTCGGGCTAGCGCTCACCTCGTATCCAGTTGGCGTGGCGCGAGGCTTCATGACGCGCAAGCAGGCTTGCGCGAGGACTCTGACCACAATGCGTTTCTTCCGCAACAGCGCACAAGGCACCGAACCCGACGCCACCGGATACAAAGGGTTCTATTACCATTTCCTCGACATGCAGACAGGTCGGCGCGTATGGCAATGCGAACTGTCCACGATAGACACCGCGCTTCTGATTGCCGGCATTCTGACCGCAGGCGCCTATTTCCGGGAGGACAGCGAGGAGGAGAAGGAAATCCGCATCCTCTCGGAGGCACTCTATGAACGGGTTGACTGGGACTGGGCGCGCAATGGCGGCGCCACTGTCACCCACGGCTGGACGCCGGAGAGCGGCTTCATCGGCTACCGCTGGGAAGGCTACGACGAGGCGCTGATCCTCTATGTGCTCGGGCTGGGTTCCCCGACGCACGCTCTGCCGCGCGAAAGCTACGCGGCATGGCTCGCCTCCTATCTCTGGAAGAAGATCTACGGTCAGGAATTTGCGTATGCGGGCCCGCTGTTCATCCATCAGCTTTCGCATATCTGGCTCGATTTCCGGGGCATTCGAGATGCCTTCATGCGCGAACATGACAGCGACTATTTCGAGAACAGCAGCCGTGCCACCCATGTTCAACGCGAATACGCGATTCGCAATCCGCTCGAATTCGACGGGTACCATGGGACGAGTTGGGGCGTGACGGCCAGCGACGGGCCAGGGTGGCAAACAAGGCGGATCGGCGGCATCGAGCGGCGCTTTTACGGCTATCGAGCCCGCGGAGCGCCGTTTGGTCCCGACGACGGCACTCTATCGCCCTGGGCGACGGCTGCGTCGTTGCCGTTCGCCCCGGAGATCGTCCTGCCGGCCCTGCGCTATTTCCAGGATATCGAGCTCAATCTCGACAATTCCTACGGCTTCAAGGCGAGTTTCAACCCGACGCTCAAACCGGGCAGCGATCACCCCGCCGGCTGGGTTGCGCCGGATCACCTCGGGCTGAATCAGGGACCGATCGTGCTGATGATCGAGAACTATCGATCGGATTTTCTATGGAAGTTGATGCGCGCCTGCCCGCATGTGGTGCGCGGCCTGCGCCGGGCCGGCTTCAGCAGCGGCTGGCTTTGACAGTCCGGATTCGCTCGATAGGGAAGCTGCCAGGACAAGGAAAGCCCATATTCGGAATATCAAATATCGGGCAAGACGAAGATCATCGCGATTGCAGTAATTCCGTTAACGCCTACATAGGCTCGATCCAGTGTTCCGCCAGCCCGAAACCTGTGCACCGCGGTCAAAGAGGCCGAATCGCTACTTCAAATTCAACAGGTAATCCGCGACTGCATTGCGATCGTCGTCCGTCCAGTGCGACGTCTCGTCGGTCACCACCAGCCCCATTTCTTTGCCGACCTTGCCGGCATTGGGGGTGACACCGGTCTTGAGGGTTTGAGCTAGGCCATCCCTGGTGTAACCACCCTGCAGCAACGCGGCCGGTGTAAGGGGCGGCGCCTTGCCTCCCGGACCTTCAAACGGATTACCGGTAAAGCGCTTGCCCTGCACGACGGAGCCAAGCGCGTTGAGGGGAGAGTGGCAGGTGACACAATGGGCGGGACCGTTGGCAAGGTAGGCCCCACGGTTCCACTGGGCCGAATGTGCCGGATCGTTTTGATAGCGATGCGGCGAAAAGAAAAGGTTCTTCCACCCGGAAATGAACAACCTGATGTTGAAAGGGAAGATCACGCGATTTGCCGGAGCCTCGCGCGACACGGGCTGCGTCGCCATGACCGCCGCATAGAGATCCACGACCTCCTGATCGCTCATTAGTGTGAAGTCATTATAGGGGAAGACCGGATAGAAATTTTTCCCGTGCGGACCAATGCCGTTGCTCAGCGCGTTCGAAAACTGCGCCAGGGTCCAGTTGCCGATCCCGGTTTTCTTGTCAGGGGTAATGTTGGGCGGATAGAACACGCCGAACTTGGTCTTCAACGGCTTGCCCCCGGCCAGAGCGGGACCGTTGTGCTCGTGGTCCGTGTGGCAGGCGTCGCAGCCACTGAGGCGGATCAGGTAGGCGCCGCTAGCGGCATTTCCCGCCAGCGTCAGGTCGCGCGCCGGACCCGTTACCGGCTTCAGGAAATAGATCGCCACAACGAGCCCGGCCAGCACGACGGCCGCGAGCCACCACTTCCAATGTCGCCGCACGCCCGCCGCCACTTTCACGCCTCCCCGTCATATACACGCAGGCGGCTGTTGCCGAGCATCCGCCACAGCGCCCAGATGGTGCTGCCGAGGTAGACGAACGACGCGGGAATGCACATCAGGACGCCCGCGAGCACCTGGTCGTCGAGCGGATTGCCGGCATAGGCGCCATAGAGCGGATGCGAGGCGAACATGATCAGCGCGGATAGGAATGCCCCTTGGATGCCGACGAGCGACACCAGGACCACCGCCATGCCGGGGCTCAGCCGGCGATCGCCGCTGGTCAGGATAATTCGCCAGAAGAAGGTGGCGGCCGCAAGCAGCGTCAGGTGTTCCCAGACATGCACGGCCTCATTGTCAAGGGCCCAGTCATAGGCGGCGGGAACGTGCCAGAACCACATCGTGGCGACGAAGGCGGCGGCGGCGATCCACGCCGAGGCTCTCTTGTGCGCCGCCTGCCTGACGCCGGGTATGGCCGCGACGGCGTGTCCGAGCACGCGGCGGCTCGCGACCGGAAACGCCCGAAGCATGACGAGATGGGCATTCGAGAACGCGAACAGAGGCGCCGCGGCGAGGATGAGCATCAGATGCTGGAGCATGTGGACGGAAAACAGTTCGTCCGACAGAGCGTCGATCGGCGACAGGAGGGCGAGACCGATCACGCCGATCGCAAACAGGAAGGTTGCCACCCGCGTCTTGCCGACCGGCCATTTGCGATGCCGGCGGGAAAGCATTTCCGCTATCCCAGCGAGATACACCGCCAGCAGAATCGCGAGCAGCACTTCCACCACTGGCTCGCCGAACCATCGCGTCCAGATGGGCGAGGCGGCATTTTCCGCAAAGGCGGGCGTCGCCAGCACGGCGGCCGGCGCGCTCAAAAGAAGAGGGCGAAGCATGGTGATACCAAAAACGGAACCAGCAGCGCGAAAACCGCGCCAACGATGAAAATCGAACTCGAGACGATGCCACTGAGCCCAAGGAAACGGGTGCGCCCGATTCCCGTCGTCAATCCTTCATGATGATCGCCGGAGCCTTCCTCTCGGGTAAGGCGCCAAGTGCGATGCGCGGCCCAAAGGCCCAGGATCGACGTTGCGACCGCGATGACGCCGATGATCGCATACAGCATGGCGGTCGGTTCAAAGGGCAAGGCGCCCAACCTCCCGGCGGCGCATCTGTCGCCGTTGAGAACATAGGACACGAGCAATTGCAGCGACCACGCCGCGGGCGCCGCGATTAAACCGACGCTCACTAGCCACCACGGCGCCTCGTGCCGCAAGGGCGATGGATGCTGCACGCCTTTGGCGAGGGGGTGAAGCGCGCTCATGAGAATTGCGGCACCAGATAGGCGGTGGTGAACACCGCGATCCACACCACGTCGACGAAGTGCCAGTAGAGCGCGCCGAGAACAAGGTGTTCGTGATGGACGTTTCCGAAACGCCCCATAAGGGTCCAGATCAGGAGCATGACCAGCATCAACAAGCCGACCGCCACATGCGCCATGTGCACGCCGGTCAGAATGAAGAACACTGAGCTATAGGAGTTGGTGGAAAAATTGAACGGTTTTCCCGCCCATTCGAAACTTTGGACCGTGATGAAGACCGCGCCGAGGACGATGGTCCCGACGAGAAAAAGCGCCAAGCGGCCATTGGACCTGCGGCTGCGAAACTCGCGCACTCCCCAGCCCAACAGAAAGCTGCTGCCGACGAGAATAAACGTGTTTGGAAGCGCGAGCTTGAGGCTGGGGGCGCCCGACGGTGGCCATGGGCCGTCCTGCTGCGAGCCGAGATAGGCATAGCTGAAGATCAGGTAAACGAAAAGAATGGCCTCGGTGGCGATCAGGCAAACCATGCCCCACCAAGCGGTCGAAACCACCCCGGCGCCCCCGACAGGCAGGATCTGGCCATGCGCGTGGTCACTCATAGACTTCCACCCTTTCCTCCGCGACGTGGGGTTGCGGCGTGAGCCACACGGCTAGAATCACGATCTCGCAGACTAGGCCGAACACCATCAGCCAGATCACCTGCGCCAACATGCCGAAGAACAACAGCATCATCCCGACCGAGAGCAGGAACGGCAGGATGCTGTCGCCCGGCATTTTCAGGACGACATTGGGCTCGGCATCGAGCAGGGTGACGCCGATGGTTTCCTTTCCCCGATCCAGCACCATGCCGTCCGGCGCGGCGTCGCCGACAACGGACCGCTCCTCGCTTTCCTTGAGCCGATCCTCCCAAAGCGGATAGCGAGAAGCAATCTGCGGAATGGTCGCGAAATTATAGACCGGCGGCGGCGAGGTCGTCGCCCATTCGAGAGTCGGCGCGTCCCAGGGATTGTCACCCGCCACCGCGCCAGCCCGTAGGCTCTTGGCCACATTGATTAGGAAAAGGAGAGCGCCCGCTGCGAAAACGAATGCGCCAACGCTTGAAAGTAAATTCAGCCAGCCCAGGCCCATGCCCGAGGGATAAGTATAGATGCGGCGCGGCATGCCCATCAACCCGCTGATGTGCATTGGGAAAAAGGCGGCGTTGAAGCCGATGAACATAACCCAGAAGGTCCATTTGCCGAGCCGTTCGTCCAGCATCCGGCCGCTCATCTTCGGAAACCAATAATGGATGCCGCCGATAACCGGGAAAACATTGATTCCAAGCAGAACGTAATGGAGGTGGGCGACGACGAAATAGGTGTCGGTGAGCTGCCAGTCGAGCGCAACCGATGCGGTCATGAAACCGGAGACGCCGCCGATGACGAAAAGCAGGATGAAGCCAGCGAAGAACAGGAACGGCGTCGTGAACTGCGGCTTGCCCGTCCAAATGGTTGCGATCCAGGCGAAAACGCCGATTGCGCTGGGCACCGCGATGACGAAACTGGCGGCGCTGAAAAACGCCAGCGACATCACGGGCAGCCCGGTCGCGAACATGTGATGCACCCACACGCCGAAGCCGAGGACCATCGTGGCGACGGTCGAGATTGCGACCAGCGTATAGCCGACCAGCGGTCGCCGGCAGAACACTGGCAGCGCGTCCGACACGATGCCCATGGCCGGCAGCACTAGGGCGTAAACCCATGGATGGCCGAAGATCCAGAACAGGTGCTGCCACAGCAGCGGCTGTCCGCCACCGCTCATCTCGAAGAAGTGGGTGCCGTAGCGCCGGTCGAGCCAGAGCATGGCGCAGGCAAGGCTGACTGCCGGGACCGCGAGCAGATTGGCCGCCGACGCCGTCAGCGTGCCCCAGACCAGGATGGGCAGCCGGTTGACGGACATTCCCGGCGCGCGGCAGCGCAACAGCGTAACGATGAAATTCGCCGAGCCGACCACCGTCGAGATGCCCAGGAAGATCAGGCCCAGCGCGAACACGTCCATGTTGATGCCGGGATCGTATTCAAGGCTGGTGTTGGGCACATAGGCGAACCAGCCGCCGTTGGGCGCTTGGCCGAGCGGAAAACTCGCATAGAGAAAAACACCAGCAAAAAGGAAGACCCAGTAGCTGAGCGCGTTGAGGCGCGGAAACGCCATGTCCCGCGAGCCAAGCATCAGCGGCCACAGATAATTGGAAAAACCGGACAGCATCGGCAATGCGTAGAGAAACATCATCGTCGTGCCGTGCATCGAAAAGAGCTGGTTGTAGGCGTCGGGCGACAGCACTTTGAGCTCGGGTTGCGCCAACTGCACGCGCATCACAAGGGCTTCCATGCCGCCGATCACCAGGAAGAAAAACGCCGTACAGAGATAGCGGATGCCGATGGTCTTGTGGTCGACGCTCGCTAGCCATCCGTAAAGGCCGGGCGCGGTTTCCCAGATTCCGAGCAGTCTCTGGCGTTCGGCGGGGTTGATCGTATCGACATGGACGACCATTACTTGAGGCCCTCCAGATAGGACGTCACGCCGTCGATCTCGCTCGCCAGCATGCCCAGTTCTGGCATCTTCACGCCCGGCTTGATGGTCTGGGTGTTGTTGATCCAGCGGGCGAGGTTCTGCGGTGTATTGGACATGAGTCCGGAGGCGATCGTCTCGCGGTCGCCGAAGTGAGACAGGTCGGGCCCGAGGATGCCGCCGGCGGGCGTGCCGCGGATCGTGTGGCACGCGGCGCAGCGCGCCATGAAGGTTCTAAGCCGAGGATCGTCGGCCGAACCCGTTGCCGGTTGAAGCTGGCGGTCCCACCAGGCGTTGAAATCCGCTTGCGACAGGACGCGCACGGTGAAGGCCATGTTGGCGTGCTGCAGCCCGCAGAACTCGCTGCACTGGCCGCGAAAGTCGCCGACCTTGTCGGCCTCGAGCCAGGTGACGTTGGTGCGCGACGGTATCATGTCCATCTTGCCGCCGAGCTTCGGCACCCAGAAGGAATGGATGACGTCCCTTGAGGTGAGATTGATCTGGACCGGCACGCCCACCGGGATCACAAGCTGGTTGGCGGTGCCGAATTCGCGGGCGGGGTCGCTCGAATGGTATTTGACGGCCCACCACCATTCCTGGCCGATGACGTCGATGCTGAGTGCCTTGGCCTGCGCCGGTTCGCCGATCGAGCTCACCGTAGCCAGCGTCCATACCGCCGAACCCAGCAGGAAGACCGTCGAGATTGCCACACCGATGCCGATCCAGCGAATGGCTGCGCGGTCGTTAACCGGGGCGATCTCGAGCTCGCCGACCGGTCGCCGGCGCCATATGGCGACCACCAGCAGCACGCCGGTGATGACGCAAACCCCGACGGAAATGGCCGTCAGGCCCAAACCGAGGTTTGCGATGACGCCGCCGACCGGGCTGGTGGCGTCGAGATAGCTGAGCGGCGTGCTGCAGCCGGGCAGCGCCAGGATGGCGAGAAGCGCGGCTCGGTGTCTCATGGGGTCTTGCCCGTCTGGGCCCCCCTTCCCTGACCGACCGCAGCCTGCTGTTCGCTTCCCGCCGGTGGTGGGCTGAACGTCCCGCCCAGCGACTGGATATAAGTCACCAACTGCCACAGGGAGTTGGACGGAAGGGCATTTCCCCAGGCCGGCATGCCCTGCGGCCGCCCTTCGTATATGCTCTTGTATACTTCGATCGGAGTACCGCCGTAGCGCCAGGCGGGGTCGGTCAGGTCAGGACCCATACCGCCTTTGGCGCCATAGCCATGACAACCGGCGCAATTCATCGATCTGAAAAGCTTCTTGCCCTCCGCCACCGAACTTGGATCGTCGGCCAGCGGATTGGCGAGGCTGACGTTGACGGCCGGCGCCTTACCGGCGGTGAGACCGAGGGGGACGACGGCGGCCACGCCTTCCGGGTAGGCAACGTCGATCCGGTTTGCCGCCGGCTTGCCCGATTGGAGAAGCCAGCCGGTCGCCCCGGCGACGACCGCGACCACCACGACGAGCGCAATAAGGAGACGTCCGGGTGACATGTCGAATCCGCCGCGCCCTATTGTTGTGCCGCCACAGCCCCGACGGGGGTCGGCGCGGTATCGGCGGCCGTCTGGATAGTGTCGCCATCGACGGAAAACACGTAGATCGTATTGCCGCGCGGCAGGAAGCCGGGCCGATCCTTCTGCACCATGGCCGCACCCCCTACCCCGGCGGCCACGGCCACGTATTGCCGATGGTCCGGACCCATATAGGTGATGGGCTGGCCGATGATGCCCGAACCGAGTTTTTGCGACCACAGGACCTTGCCCGTCCAGGCATCGACGGCACGGAACCAGCCGTCAGTGGTGCCGTAGAAAATCAGGTTGCTGGCGGTCGCGATGACGCCGCTCATCACCATGAACTTTTCCGGGACTTCCCAGATCTTCTTGCCGTGCGCGGGATCCCAGGCTATCAGGCCGCCCCAGTTTCCGTCGGGGCCATCGACCGAAAACCGTTCCATCTCCATCCCGTCATAGGGCGTGCCGGCGATGTAGGAGACCTCGTGATCGGTAAGTCCCATGCAGATGTTGAACACACCGACGTAGAGCAGGCCTGTATTCGGGTTGAACGCCGGTGGCTCCCAGTCCTTCTGGCCGATGTCGGGCGGACACACCCGGTCGATCTTCACCCCAGGCTTGGGCTCGCGCGCGGGGTCGACGGTAGGACGCCCGGTTTTCATGTCGAAGCCGGTCGACCAGTTCTGATAGGCGAAATTGTTGGCCAACAGCACCTCGCCGGTGTTCCGGTCGATCGTGTACGCATAGGTGTTGCGATCGAAGTGGACCAAGGTGTGGCGCATCTTGCCGTTGATCGGCATATCGAGCAGCACGGCCTCGTTGACACCGTCATAGTCCCACTGATCGTGCGGCGTGAACTGGTAGGCCCATTTGGCCATGCCGGTTTCCGGATCGCGCGCGAACATGGCGCTGGTCCATAAATTGTCCCCGGGCCGCTGGACCGGAACGCGCGGCCCCGGATTGCTGGTGCCGTAATAGAGGGTTTTTGTTTTCTCGTCATAGGAGACGAAGCCCCACGACGCGCCGGCGCCCGTATCCCAGGCGCCCGACGGCCAGGTATTGATTCCGAGGTCCTTGCCTTTCATCCAGTCGTAATAAGGCTTGAAGGTATTATCGATACGGACGTCCTTGTCCGATCCCACGGCATGCGCGCGCCACAACTCCTTGCCGGTGGCGACATCCAGGGCCGCCAGCCAGCCGTTGACGCCCATTTCGCCGCCGGAATTGCCGACGAAAACCTTGCCGTCCGCCACGAAAGCAGACTGTGTCAAGGTCACGCCATGCTTGACGTCGTCCATCGCGGTGCGCCACGCCTGCTTGCCGGTAGCGGCGTCCACGGCGACGGTATGGTCGTCGAGCATGTTATAGATCAGCTTGCCGTCGGCATAGGCCCATCCGCGGATAACGGCGTCGCAACACGCCTTACCGATCGCCTGCGGCGAAGGGTTGGGATCGAACTTCCATTTGATCGACGGGCCCGGCTTCGAGAGATCGAGCGCATAGGCGGTGTTGGGATAGGGCGTCACCACATACATGGTGTCGCCGACGACCAGCGGCGCGCCTTCATGGCCGTATTGCGTGCCGTCGGAAAAGGTCCAGGCGACTTTCAGTTTACCGACATTGGCGGCATTTATCTGGTCAAGAGGGCTGAACCGCGTGTTGGCATAGTCGCGCGCCTGACTGGTCCATTCGCCGGGCTGTGCTGCTCCGGCGAAGTTGGCCGTCGCGCCGGAATACGATTTCTGCGGAGGAGACGGCGCTGTCGACTGCGCCCAAGAAGATGCGGTAATGGCAGCCAAAGCCACCGACGAAAGCGCAATCCGCATTGAATCCTCCAGGAATCAGCGCTCAAACTCCGCCCGATCCAAACGGTTCCAGTTGTTCACGTAAAGTTGTTAGCCGGCCATCAATCGGTGAGAAAAAACCCCAGCCCGAAGAGAAAATACACCTCTACGAGCCTCGGCTTCGTCGAGCTGGCTACTCGCCTCTTCGGGTTACCTCTAATCGTTGCAAGCTTCTTTGGTGAGGCCAACCTGTCGCGCTAATTCCGCAAATGGCGGCACGCCGCTCTCGTCCTAGGAAACATTCGCGAGCTGGAGCAGCCGCTACGAAAAACAGACCGCGTCCCTGTTGGCGGGCGGCATATTCTCTAAGACCCTTTCCTCGCAGGCGACGGAATGCCTTCGGCCTTCTACAAGGCGTCGTCGATGGAAAGAACGCCGTGATGCACCAGTGCATTATGGATGGCAGCGACCGCCATCATCAGACTGTCGAGCTGCACATGGCGACGTTCATCGGTTATCCTTGACATAGGGCCGTAGCGGGCGACGGTGTGGCCGGCTACCGCCCTGCGAGCGGTTCAGACGGTGGGGCGTTGTTCGAACTACCAGGCGAGGCCATGATCAGGCTCCGGGTTGGAGGCAAACTAACTTTGAAAGCCTCGCGAAGGTCCAGTGGTACCCTCCTTGGCAAGCCGCTGCGCCGCAATGCGGCGTCGATCAACGGGGCAACAAAGGCTCCACTCAACCTCAAGACATTGGCCATCCTGTCAGGACCGCTGTAGTGACCTAAATGTCCGAGCGCGGCCGTGGCCACGCCCCTGCTGTGTTGGAGGTCAAGTCATGCTGAATGAGCTGTTTGAGAAAAACCGGGCCTGGTCCGAAGAACGCCGCCGCGACGATCCCCATTATTTCGAACGGCTTTCCAATCTTCAGCGACCGCAATACCTGTGGATCGGTTGTTCGGACAGCAGGGTACCTGCCAACACGATCACCGGCTTGGAGCCGGGTGAAGTCTTCGTGCATCGCAATGTTGCAAACCTTGTTCACCCAAGCGACCTGAACCTGCTGTCGGTCCTCGAGTACGCGATAGACGTGTTGGAGGTGTCACATGTCATCGTCTGTGGCCACTATGGTTGTGGCGGCATTCGAGCTGCGCTCGACGGAGAAAGGCACGGAATCATCGACCATTGGCTGCAGCCCATTCGGGATGTGGCCGAGCAGAACAAGGACGACCTCGACCGCCTCCCCGATCTGAGCTCGCGCCTCAGGCTTGTTTGTGAAATGAGCACGCGCAACCAGGTTGCGCGTCTTGAGCGGACACCAATCGTGCAGTGGGCTTGGAAGCGCGGCAAGCGCGTTCGGATACACGGCTGGGTATATGGGCTGACGGACGGGTTGATCTCGGACCTCAAGTGCAGCGTGCCCGCGCTGGAAGGCTGAGCCCCCGCTGAACCACAGCCTCCTGCTCCGCTACGGTGGCGGCGATCAGCCGATGAAACCCCAATTCCTCAGCCTCTCGTTCCTAAAAGTCAATGTCAGCTATTCTAACCAATTGGCTGGCCCATGCCGAAGCCTGTCGCGTGTCGATCTGCACCGCGGCATAGCCTGAATATCTGAAAGTCAGGGCCGCATCGGCTCCGCGAATCTCCGGCGGCTCGAATTTGAAGCGTTGGAGCTCTTATCGCCTATGAAGAAGCGCGCTGGTAGGGACGGGCCACGACAAGGCACATGTGCCGAGGGGTCATCGCTACGCCTCATCGGAACGAGAGTGATAAGCGCTCTCAGGCAGCGGTGTGCCAGATATGCCCACTGTCGCCGGTTCGAAGACTGGTCCCGAACTCGTTCACCGATAACCGGGACGCCGCTTCGCCCTGCCCATTGATCGCAGCCCCCATCGACTAGCTATTCAGGGCAACCCTGAGTGCCCTTTCCAAGTCGCCCCGTTCAAAGGGCTTCCCGAGGACGGGGACGTTCCGGAAACCTTGAGGAATGCCCCCGGCGCCGTAGCCAGTCGAAAAGACGAAGGGTATCGACCTTTCGGTGAGCGCCTCGGCGACGGGATAGGTTTCGGCTCCGTTGAGATTCACGTCCAGAATTACGGCGTCAAAGTCCGCTCCTCGGTGCGCGGCGACCACTTCAAACCCAACCTCGACTAACGAGTTCTCAACGTCCAATAATCCAGACAGGAACCAAAATGTGCAAACGATGTTTATTGACCGAAGGGCATCTTACTTCCTTGGAGAGTTGAACATGAAAACCACCCTGATTCTGGGCGCGCTGGCGCTTTGCTTGGCCGCGCCTTCCATTGCCTCGGCGGATGCGATGGTTCTCACCACGAACCAGCACCGCCATCACCATGGTGCGGACGCTGTCGTCATCAATGAGGACGGAGCTCGCCTCCATCATCGCCGTCATGGCACCGAGGCGTTTTACGACAACGGGAATCGCCATCATTGGCGCAGACATCATCGTCCAGATACCATCATCATCAAGCGTTCGGACGACCGCCCGATGCACCACCGCCATCGTCACGTCGTCATCGAGAACAACGACTACTGATCTTCTTACGCCGGACCCGGCTCTCAGATCGGAGCCGGGTCACGCGGCGCTGCCTCCGGGCCGCTGACCCTGTCCAGATCGCAGCCAAAGCTCGCGCTGAACGGCGTTGTGGAACTCGCGAAGTTCGCGGTTGGTGATGTCTCGATCGAAGCCGGCGCGCTGCATCTGCGTGCCCAAGGTGGCAACCATCTGCTTCCAGTTCGTCACCGCGGCGCCCCGCTTTGCCGAAAGCACCTTGCTAAATCGGCGTGCCGCAGCAAGTTGCCGAGGCCTTTGGACTGATCTCTCCAGTCCTCGCGTGACGAGGTTGAAGCCGCGCCGGTTCTCCGCTGCCTTCGCCACGTAAGTCGACATAACATGAGATCACCAGCCTGCCGTTGCGGAAGACCAAAATGGGAACGCGTCGGGAACGAGTAAAGCGGTGCCGATCAGTGTCAAGGCGTGCCGCCTCGCGGTGATCCATGGCTTCGGCGATGACGTCGAACACGCTGGGCACTTCGTCAGTGATTTCCGTGGTGGCGATGCCGGCCTCATTGGGCCGCCCATCGCTGAAAATGATGAGGATCGCGAGTTACGGGAATGAATGGATGGCCAGCTTTAGTGGGAGAGGCTGTCGTAGAAGGCGATGAGGCGTTTGCCGCAGGCGTTCTTCTCGCTCTCCGGTTCCCTTAGCTCGGCGGTTCCGGCACGCCATTGGCGCGGTTCCCGTTTTGAACAGGCAGAAGTGCGGCAGGTCTACCACCGAGACTGGCACCACCGCCCGCACCGCCGGCGGTGGGAAAAGGCAATGACATTGGCCATAAATATCGGCATCACCACCACCGTCCAAGCCGATACTAGGCCGTGAACTCATTAATGCGGAGTGGCCGGGACGGGTGGGACGCGGAAGAGAGCTGTTGGTGGAAGCTGACGCAGCTTAAGATGTTTGGAAGAATGCTGCTAGCTCGGTGGCCAATTCTTCGGGTGCTTCTTCGGCCATATGGTGGCCGCAGTCGATGCAACGGCCTCTGACGTCGGAAGCCCATTCTCGCCAGATGCCAAGGATATCACCGTGCAGATCCTCCAGATCGTCCCGGGCGGACCAGAGCACAAGCAGGGGGCAAGCGAGCTTCCGACCTGCCGACCGATCATCTTCGTCATGCTGGCGGTCAATGCCTAATCCCGCCCGGTAGTCCTCGATCATGCCATGAACCGTTTCCGGATCATGGATGGCAGCATGAAAGTCAGCGTAAGACTCCACTCCCATCGCTTCCGGACTGCCACCGTACCAGGCATCCGGATCAGCCAGAATCGCCCGCTCGGGCTTCTCCGCTTGCGCGAAGAAAAACCAGTGCCACCAAGCAGACGCGAAGCGGGCATCGCACCGTGCCAACGCGTCCGCGATTGGGATACCGTCCAAGATCGCGAGGCGACTGACCGAGTCCGGGTGGTCCATTGCGGTTCGAAAGGCTGTATAGGATCCTCTGTCGTGCCCGACGAGGCCGAAGCGGCCGAAGCCAAGCTGGCGCATGAGTGCAACGCAATCTCTTGCCTTTGCACGCTTCGATGACCCGGCGTGATCCGGTGTATCGGCAGGCTTGGAGGATTGGCCGAAGCCACGCAGGTCGGGGCAGACGACGGTGTATTGCTCTGCGAGTATTGGCGCTATTCGGTGCCAAGTTGCATGTGTGCGAGGATGACCATGCAAAAGTAGTAGCGGCTCCCCTTTGCCACCAACCCGGTACCGGAGAGTGGCCTCGGGAAGCTTGATCCGTTCCAGTTCGAATCCACCGAACATACTTGCTTTCCCTGTCCGCGCCATTTTCGGAACGCTGGCGGAGTCCAGTTCCAACGCCAGCTGTCGAGATCTGCAGCTTAGGTTCCCTACGTCCGAGTAGGGTCGTTTGTCGACAGGCGGGTTTCAAGTTGGAGCGGAATCCGCGGCGGACTTGATCAAGGATTTGCCCGAAGGTGCCATGCTGCTCGCCGACAAGGGCTATGATGCCAACGCCTTGCGCAATGCCGTCACCGAGAAAAAGGCATGGGCCAACATCCCGCCCAAGGCCAACCGCAAGGACCCGATGTGCTTCAGCCCCTTCCTCTACAAGGCCCGCAACTTGGTCGAACGCTTCTTCAACAAGGCCAAGCAGTTTCGCCGCATTGCAACTCGGTATGACAAGCTGGCAGAAAATCACCTCGCTGCCCTCAAACTCGTCTCCGTCCGCATATGGGTACGCGGTAGTGAGTCTACGTCCTAGGTACATTAGCGTGTACTAACACTCTGCTTTGGGTTAGATTGCAGGTCAATTTGTAAGGTCGAGACGAGCAGCCTCAGGGAGGATGCAATGGTTAAGCCGGGATGCAAATGGATGCTATGGGGTTCGTGCGCCCTTTGGCTTCTGACCCTGCCCGCGCAAGCGAGCAGCTTGGGTGATCTGGTCAAGAATGGCGACTTGCCAGCGGTCACTGCCGCCTTGGACAAGGGCCTCGATGTCAACGAAATCGACGGCGTTACGGCACTTTACATCGCCTCAGAAGCCGGGAATGTCGAGTTGGCAGCGCTACTGATCAGGCATGGGGCAGACGTCAACCTACCTGTCAGCTGGCAGCGAACGCCGCTCTACGCCGCCAACAAGGGCGGCCATGCTGACATCGTCAAGCTGCTGCTAGACAACGGGGCCGACCCAAATCGGGTGACGAAAGCGCAGACGCCGCTTCACGTTGCTGCCGAAAATGGCTGCCTCCCATGCGTCGTCCATCTTATAGAAGTCGGAGCAGATGTTAACGCGCTGACATCGAATGGAAGTCCCCCGCTACATCTGGCCAAGGTCGCAGGGCACGAGGACGTCGCAGCCTATTTGCGCAGTCATGGCGCCGCAAAACCGGCCATCGCGCCGATTTCACCACGGCTTGCCTCAGCAAACGCTCAATCGGGCAAAGTAATATACGACAGCACCTGCGTGGCCTGTCATCTTTCTCCGGGCGTCAGGGTACCCAAAAAGGTCAGTCTGTGGAGCATCGTTGGGCGCCAGAAGGGTTCACAAGCGGATGTCCAGTATTCATCTGCTATGAAGGACGCTGGTGGTAATTGGAGCTTTGAGGAACTCAATCTCTTCATCTCGAATCCCGCGCTCGCGTTGCCCGGCACGGAGATGTCTTTCCCGGGATTGAAGGACGAGAACAAGCGGGCGGACCTCATTGCCTACCTTCGGACTTTGAGTGATGCACCGCTGCCGCTTCCTTGAGCGCTGTTGTTGGTGGGTAACTTTGGTGCCGAATTGACCTGCAGCGAGCACGCCGAGGCAAGATTACTATCTCACGGCTTCGTTTCTCGCGCGCCGTGAGCGCCGAGGCGGCTAGACCCTGATCGGAACATTCTTGGCGATGCTATGTAACCAGATCTTTTAGTCCAAGTTATCAAACACCGCGGCCTACTGTGGCGAGATATGGAGAGGTGCGATCCAGACCATTCCAGAACGACAGCAAGAGGCCGGCCGATCGCTTGGCCTGTCCAAAACCCGGATCATGATTTCCGTCCTTCTCCCGCAGGCTTTCAGTTGGCCCTGCCAGCGATCGGCGGCCAGAACATCCTGCTCCTGAAGGGGACCGCATTGGCGTCGACAATCACGGTCTTCGACCTGATGGGTGCAGCCAACCTCGTTCGCGCTCAGACGGTTCGGGTTAACGAGCCTCTGTTTGCCGCGGCGCTTGGATATTTCCTGCTGGCGGTGGGATCACGACTGGCTTCGGGTTTTCAAGAGACGGCTCGCTCAGCGATATTGATCGGGACCGAGCAGTGTCGGTTGAGGTAGCGGCCTTTCCGAAGGCACATCATGGCCTCCGCCGCAGCCTCAGCGCCACGCCTAGATGCCACCTAGAAGTAGCCGAGGACGGATTTCACCTCGAGATATTCCAGCATGCCCTCAAGACCATATTCTCGTCCGTTTCCGGACTGCTTGAAACCGCCAAACGGGGCATGCGGATCCCAGGCCGGGTAGTTGAGATGAATCTGACCGGACCGAATGCGCGACGCGACGTCCCTGACGACCTCCAAGTCCTCGCCTTGCACATGGCCCCCCAAGCCGTACACCGTGTCGTTGGCGATGGTGACGGCCTCTTCGATTGTGTCATAGGGGATAATGCAGAGGACCGGCCCAAAAACTTCTTCCTGGGCAATGCGCATCTGGGTGCGCACGTCCGAAAAGATCGTCGGCTTCACATAGAGGCCGACGTTCAGATCGTGTGCACGACCCGGTCCGCCGATGATGAGCCTGGCGCCTTCCGAAATGCCCACGTCGATCATGGTTTGTATTCGGTCGAATTGGGTACGATTGGCGATCGCACCGTGAGTGGTGGCTTCCGAAAGAGGATCGCCGACGACGATCTGGCCCGCGACCCTCTTGGCGATTGCCTCGATCTCGGACAGCCGCTCGCGTGGCACGATCATGCGCGTCGGAGCGCTGCATGACTGGCCGAGATTGCGAAAGGCGGCGGCTATGCCCAGGGAAACGGCGCGGTCGAGATCGGCGTCCGGCAGGATCACGTTCGGGGACTTGCCACCGAGTTCCTGGGCGACACGCTTGATGGTCGGCGCTGCCGCCTGGGCCACGGCAATGCCCGCGCGGGTGGACCCGGTAATGGAGATCATATCGACATTCGGATGGGATGCCAGACTAGCACCCACGCATGCGCCATCCCCTTGCACCAGATTGAACACTCCGGCAGGGAAGCCGGCTTCCTCGATCGCCTCGGCGAACAGCAGAGCGTTCAGGGGAGAAAGCTCGCTTGGCTTCAACACGACCGTGCAGCCTGCCGCGAGCGCCGGCGAAACCTTGGCGGTGATCTGGTAAAGCGGCCAGTTCCACGGCGTAATCAGTGCGCAGACACCAATCGGTTCGTGGGTGATGGCGGTTTGCCCCCGCTGCTTGACGAAGGGAAAGGCTGTCAGCACATCACGCGCAGCCTTAACATGCGCGATCGCCAGCGGTACCTGAGCGCTGCGCGCATAGCCGATCGCCGCGCCCATTTCGAGGGTAAGGCATTGAGCCATCAGTTCGCCCCGCGCCTCGAGCATCACCTGCAGGCGATCGAGCAGACCGGCACGATATTCCGGCGTGGTCCGGCTCCAGGCGGCGAATGCATGGCGGGCCGGTGCAACGGCCGCATCAACGTCCAAGCTGTTTCCGAGCGGAAACCGAGCCACAACCTCTTCGGTGGAGGGGTTCACCACGACGCCCTTGGCGGCGCCGCTCGGCTCGACCCATTGACCGTCGATGAAAAACTTGTCCAGGTGGCCGTTGCGCGACAGATGTTCGAGGGGTGTCATCACGCGACAAGGCCCTTCATGCGATCATAGCCACCCAGAACCGGCAGGAACCAGAGGCGCCCGAAAAGGCCGGGGATCGCCTGCCAGTTGAAATCCTTCCAGGGGTTCAGGTCGGGGCGCCCATCCATGACATCAGTCATGGTGCTGCCTATCAGCGTCGACAGATCCAGCCCGTAAGAGGTAAACTTCATTTTCTTGACCACCAATGCTGATTTGAGCGGGCGAAATCCGAGGCGTGTGTACGCGCCTACCAGCCGCGCATCCGCACCCAACGCTCTTCAATCCTGGGGCTGTCCCCGTTAACGATACTGTAGAAATCATGCTGCGCGGCCATCGCACACGCATGGTTGGGCAGGATCCGGACCCGGGACCCGAGCGGCAGTTCGGGCATGGATTTCCCAGAACCGGCACGAATGGCGAGGATACCGTGTTCCTGACTGGCCTGGACCACGATCACATCTTCCAGCACCCGCCCCTTTTCGTCGCAGACCACGCCGTAACCCTGGTCGATCTGCTGGTTTGCGGTGCCCCGATCGCGCGAAAGCGCCATCCACCCGGCGTCGACCAGCACCCATCCCTTTTCCGGCTTCGAGCCGATCACCGTTGCTAATACGGAAATCGCGATATCATCGCGGTCGCAGACGCCAACCCCGTGCTGAACGAGATCGAAGAACATGTAGACCCCGGCGCGCAACTCCGTGACACCCTCGAGATTCTGAGCGAAATGCGCGGTTGGCGTCGAGCCGACGCTGACGGTCGGACAGGCATGGCCATGGGCGCGCAAGATTTCAGCTGCGCGCACGGTGGCTGAACGCTCGTTCTCCGCTGCCCTGACCAGGGCATCGGGCGTGTTCAAGCCGTAGGATTCGCCCGCATGAGCGAGAACCCCGACGAGCTTGGCACCGGCAGCGCCGACCCTGCCGGCCACGTCGGGCAATCTCGGGTCGTCCGGCTTCAATCCGCCGCGATGGTCATCGCAGTCCAGTTCTATGAAGACCGATGGCGTCATGCCGGTGACTTGGCGCGCGTCGGCCAAGACATCGGCCTGCTCCACAGTATCGAGCAACAGCTTCACATCAGCGTCGGTACGGCGACAAAGCTCCATGGCGCGCCTGGCCGAAGCCGGCGAGATGCCAACCGCATAAGTGATGTCGCGAAAGCCGTGGTCCGCGAAATATTCCGCCTCGGCGATGGTCGAGACCGTGATCGGACCGGGCTCGCGAGGGAACGCGTATCGGGCGACGTCGATGCTTTTGGCCGTTTTCATATGCGGGCGCAGCACCACGCCAAGCTCCTTGGCACGCTCAGCCAGGCGCTGAATATTGCGCTCGAGCCGTCCGCGATCCAAAAGCAGCGCTGGGGTAATCAAGGCGTCGATCGTCTCAGTCGTCTCGCTCGCTGCCAGGTTTGCCGCCATCTTGTTCATCATCTCGTTTCCTAGGTGAACGACTGGTTTGCCAGCGCGTACATATGGGCTGAGCCCTCGGAGACAGGCCGCTGCCCCTTGACCATGGCAGTCGCCGAGCTGACCTGCTGGAGGCCGAGGCTCTCGAGCCAATCGCCCAATCCATCTTCGGCATAGATATCGATGCGAACGAATTGATCATGAAGCCTAGAAAGCTGCGCCAAGATCAAAAGCCGCGCATCCTGGTCACTCTCGGCCGCACAGGGGCCGATGACATAGCCACGGCCGAACCTCCTGCTGATGGCGTAGCCGGCAATCCGCCCGTCGCGTTCGACTACGACGACCTTGCCCACATCGGCGAGTGCCGCGACCATCGATGGTCGCGGCATGCCCGTGGCCCGTTCATCGAACGCCTGGATCGCGGCGAGGTCGGAGATCGTCGCCTGACGCACACCGTTACCGCCCCCCCGCGTCACCGCAGTGGTCAGCAGGCCTTGGTGCTGGAGCACCGTGCCCCAGCCAGTGAAGCCGCGGCGCTTGTAAAGCGCGAGCCCCTCTTCGGTGGACGTGAGCAGCACATTGCGACACTGCACAGCCTCAAGCAATCCATCAAACAGCCGCGAACCGTTGCCACCGCCTTGCGCAGGGCCAGTGACGATGATCATGCCGACGGTGGCAAAAGCCTTGCCGTAAATCCACGACATGGCGGTACCAATCACCTGCCCTGCCTGCTCGAGAACCAGCCCCCCGCCGACAGTGGCGGCGAATTCCCAATCCTCCAGGCGATAGGGCCAGCCCATCTCCTGCGACAGCTTCAGCGCGCCCGGCAAATGACGGGTTTCCAATATCATCAGTTCGCTAGGGATGACGATGTCTCGCTCGAGTTGGGGGGCCATGGGAGGTGCCGTCTCTTGATCACTGTCGAATTGAAGTGGACCTTAGAATTGCGCCCCAACAGCAGATTTCTCTGCTGTTTTGCCCTTTCAAATAAGCGAGATCATTCGTTTTCGTCAGTTCCTCGGCACGCAAGGTTGCACAAATCAGGCGAAGAAATAGCGGGCAGCTTGAGTCCCCGTTTTGTGATTACCCTCGCTCGGCGTGTCCTCCGCACCCATCCAAAACGGATGCGTTCTCAGCCTCCACGATGGCATAGCCGCGACACGTCTCAGCGATGAGCGCTTGATGCTCAGAAGGAATTTCGGATGATCTACATCAGCGAAGACGAGTCAGCCGCCCTTGTCACGCATGAACTTGCCTTCGAGGCGGCGCGGGAGGCGCTCGTGGCAGCAGCATCGGGGCAGAGCTGGGTCTTCCCTGCTGTCATCGGGCGCACGCAGGAGGCGAGCAATACCTTCTCTATCAAATCCGGCTCGTCGGACGACCTGACCGGAGTGAAAATCGGCTCCTTCTGGTCAGGCAACCCGGCACGTGGCCTTCCCCGCCACAACTCCACCATCGTGCTGCTCGATCAGAATACAGGACGGCTCCGCGCCGTAATCGAGGCCGGAAAGGTGAACGCCTACAGGACGGCCGCAGCCGACGCGGTTGCAGCTGATCTTCTTGCGCGCAAGCAGGCCAAGGTTCTGGCGATATTCGGCGCCGGCAACCAGGCGGGCTTCGAAGTGAGAGCGCTGGCACGCATCCGCGCAATCGAAAGCGTGTTGGTGGTGGCCCCGCCTTCGCCGCGGCGCGACGCTTTTGTCGATCAGATCGGCGAATTGGGCCTGCAGGCGCGCGCTGTTATGCCCGAAGAAGCCGTGCGTGCGGCCGACATCGTGGTCACGGCGACACCCTCACGCGAACCGCTGTTCGATGCCGCTTGGGTGGGACCCGGAACCCATATCGTCAGCATGGGGTCGGATGCTCCAGGCAAGCGCGAATTGCCGAGCGCACTATTTCCCAACGCACATCTGTTTTGTGATCTGCTTTCCCAGTCCGTTCAGATCGGCGAGTTCCAACACGTGCGCGACGAGATCGACGCCGGCGTGCTTGCAGTTACACCAATCGGCGACGTCATTGCCAAGCGTGTGTCCGGACGCCTCTCCGACACCGAAATCACTGTCTTCGACAGCTCCGGTATCTCCCTCCAGGACCTCTACATGGCTGACGCGCTGATCCGCGCCAAGACGCCCCACCGCTGATCAGTTTCGCAGCGACAAGTCCCCGCCGCGATGGTGCGGCTGCACTGGAACAAACGGCGGAGCTCTGCGGCCCCGTATGAGCGCAAGTCCGCCAGCCTACCGCCAACCACACACGGCAGCCCTGGGTGGGAAAGCGACATCATCATCATCGACCTCAGGAATCGGAATCACATCGCCCCGGAGGTTCACGCCGTAGATCGCGCCCTCGAAGGCTAGTCCCGACCGCCTCCTACCAATCCATCACCACCTTGCCGGAACTGCCGCTGCGCATTGCATCGAAGCCGGCTTGGAAATCGTCGATGCCGATGCGGTGCGTGATAAGCCCGGAAACATCCAGCGGCCCCTGCACCAGCGCGATCATCTTGTACCAGGTCTCGAACATCTCACGGCCATAGATGCCCTTGAGATGCAGCATCTTGAAGATGACCTTGTTCCAGTCGATCTCGAATCCGGTCGGGGCGATGCCCAGAATGGCGATCTTGCCGCCGTTGTTCATGGTGTCGATCATGTCGCGGAAGGCGGGGGCTGCGCCCGACATTTCGAGGCCGACATCAAAACCCTCGGTCATGCCGAGTGCCGGCATGACATCGCGCAGCTTTTCCTTCGAAGCATCCACGACATGCTGGACGCCGAGCTTTTTCGCCAGCGCCAGCCGCACCGGATTGATGTCGGTGATGACGACTTTTCGCGCGCCGACGCATTGGGCGACGAGCGCGCCCATGATGCCGATCGGCCCGGCGCCGGTGACCAGCACGTCCTCGCCGACCAGATCGAAGGAGAGTGCGGTGTGCACGGCATTGCCCAACGGATCGAAGATGGCGGCGATCTCGTCCGGCACATCATCGGGGATCGGCACGACGTTGTGCTGCGGGATAGCCAGATACTCACCGAAGGCGCCCGGACGATTGACGCCGACGCCGAGCGTGTTGCGGCACAGATGCCCTCGCCCGGCGCGACAGTTGCGGCAATGACCGCAGACGATGTGGCCCTCGCCCGACACGCGCTGGCCGACCTTGTATTCGGTGACCGCTGCGCCGAAATCGGCAACGGTGCCGACGAATTCATGGCCCGTCACCATCGGCACCGGCACCGTCTTCTGCGCCCACTGGTCCCAATTGTAGATGTGCACGTCGGTGCCGCAGATCGCCGTCTTCTTGATCTTGATCAGCACGTCGTTAGGGCCGATTTCCGGCACCGGCACCTCTTCCATCCAGATGCCTGGTTCGGCCTTGGCCTTCACCAGCGCTTTCATCATGTTCGACATGCTTTTGTCCCTTGAAGCTCTTGTTCCGGAATCGCTTTTCGATTCCGGCTTGTCAGGAAATGACGCCGAGTTCGCGCCCGACGGCGGCGAACGCTTCCACCGCGCGGTCGATATCGGCGCTGGAATGCGCCGCCGACATCTGCGTGCGGATGCGCGCCTGCCCCTTTGGCACCACCGGGAAGGAGAAGCCGATGACATAGATGCCGCGCTTCAGCATGCGCGCGGCCATCTCCTGCGCCAGGCTGGCATCGCCCAGCATCACCGGGATGATCGGATGATCCGCTCCGGCCAGCGTGAAGCCGAGCTTGCCCATTTGCGACCGGAACCGCGCAGCGTTGTCGTAGAGTTTGTCGCGCAGCCCATCGCCGTCTTTGATCAGTTCGAACACCTTGATCGAAGCGCCGGCGATCGCCGGCATCAGCGTGTTGGAAAAGAGATACGGCCGTGAGCGCTGGCGCAACCAGTCGACCACCTGGCCTTTGCCCGAGGTGTAACCACCGGAGGCCCCACCAAGTGCCTTGCCGAGCGTCCCGGTGATGATGTCGACCCTGCCCTCGACGCCGCAATGCTCGGCCGAGCCGCGGCCGTTCTGACCGACAAAGCCGACGGCATGGCTGTCGTCGACCATCACCATGGCGTCATACTTCTCGGCGAGGTCGCAGACACCCCTGAGATTGGCGATGATGCCATCCATCGAAAACACGCCGTCGGTGGCGATCAACCGGAAGCGGCAGTCCCGGGCTTCCTTCAGGCGCGCCTCGAGATCGGCCATGTCGTTGTTGGCGTAGCGGAAACGTTTGGCCTTCGACAGCCGCACACCATCGATGATCGAGGCATGATTCAAGGCATCCGAAATAATGGCGTCTTCCTCGCCCAGCAGCGTCTCGAACAGGCCGCCATTGGCATCGAAGCAGGAGCCGTAAAGGATGGTGTCTTCCATGCCGAGGAAGGAGGAAATCGTCGATTCGAGCTGCTTGTGCTCTTCCTGCGTGCCGCAGATGAAGCGCACCGATGCCATGCCGTAGCCATAGCGGTCGAGCGCCTGCTTGGCAGCATTGCGCAAATCGGCGCTATCGGCGAGGCCGAGATAGTTGTTGGCACAGAAATTCAACACCTTGTCGCCGCCGACCTCGATCTCGGCCGACTGCGTCGAAGTGATCACCCGCTCCGACTTGTAGAGGCCTGCCGATTTGAGCCCCGCGAGCTCGCTGTCGATGTGGGAGAGGAATGCTGCGGTCATGACCTAGCCTCGTTTGATGTGGGCCGACTGTCGTCTCGTCCGCGCGAAAAATCCATCGCAAAAACGACCGGATCGGTGGCAAGCAGCACGATGCGGCCCCGATGTCGATCATCACGCGGCCGAGGAACGACGCCACGACAAAGGTTCTGGCCGATGACCGCTCAAATGCCGGTACGGTGCTAAACGAGCCGATAACCATTCCGCGATCTTTCCACGGCCGCCCCTTGCCGGACAGCCGTCGATTTCCAGTCCTGTTAACGTTTGCAGTTCAATGGTGCTCATACAAGAATCCCTAGGCAAGAATCCTTAGGCGAGAGGGCCGCCCCCGAAAATGTCGCAGCAGCCGGTGCAAACCGTTTCAGGCAAGCTCATACTGCTGATCAAGGCTGGCTATTGGCTGGCCCTGCTGATCATTGCGGCCATGGTGATCGCCTCCTTCATACTGCTGCAGCAGATGATGGCCACCCAACAGCACAATCACACCTTGCTCGACATCGTCAGCACACAAAAGACACTGTCGCAGCGCATCGTCTTCCTTGCCAGTGCAACGGGTGCCGGTTCACGCGACAAGCAACCGGCGCTGGTCAGCGCGCTCAAGCAGGCAACGGCGGAGTTCGAGACCAACTACGACCTGCTGCTCGATCAGACAGGAGCCGATCCGCAATCGCCGGCCAAGCTCGACCCGAAGTCGATCGAAAGCGTCCTCTTCGCCAAGCCCTTCCACCTCGACTATTTCTCCGTCGGGCTGATCGCCAATGGCGACCGCCTGATCTCGGCCTATGAATCGCAATTCAGCGGCAATGGCGGTTACAAGGGCGGCGGCGAACGCGTCAATCTCGACGCCTCAGTCGCCAATGCGACCTTGTCGGGTTATGCCGCGCTCGGCCAGCGCATCACTGCCGACGCCGACGACCGCTCCGAGAAGCTGCTCGCTCTCCATCGCACGCTGTTCTACGCCACAATCGGCGTCATCATACTGGTGGCGCTCTTCATCTTCAGGCCGATGTCGAACGCCATCCTGCGCAAGACGCATGAACTGATCGACGCGCGCAATTCCATGGCCTTCATCGCGGTTCATGACGGCCTCACCGGCCTGCACAACCGCACGTTCCTGACCGATCATTTCGACACGCTGATCAAGGGCACGCACCGGCGTCGCGAACGCCTTGCCGTCGTCCAGCTCGATCTCGACCGATTCAAGCAGATCAACGATACGCTCGGCCACGCCGCCGGCGACTATGTGCTGGTCGTCACGGCACAGCGCATGCGCGATTCCTGCCGGGCGTCGGATCTGTGCGTGCGCCTGGGCGGCGACGAGTTCGTCATGATCCTCGGCGGCGCCGGCGGCACCGAAGACATCAACATGCTGGCGCGGCGCATCCTGGCGCACATCAACGAGCCGATCGTCTTCCAGGGCACGACCATTCTCCCAGGCGCCAGCGCCGGCATCGCGGTCTATCCGATCGACGCCGACAATGCTGGGGATTTGCTGGTCCATGCCGACCTGGCGCTTTATTCCGCCAAGAAGCTTGGCGGTGGCAACTTCTCCTTCTTCTCCGAGGAACTGCGCCGCGAACTCGATTATCGCAAGCAGCTCGAGCACGACATCAAGGTCGCCATCGCGGAGCGGGCGTTCCAGGTCTATTTCCAGCCGCAGGTCTCGCTGACCAACGGCACGATCAGCGGCATCGAGGCGCTGGTGCGCTGGAACCATGCGGAGCGCGGCATGATCCCGCCCGGCGAATTCATCCCGGTCGCCGAGAAATGCGGCTTCATGCCCGAGATCGGCCGCATCGTCATCACCAAGGCGATCAACGAGGCGGCCAAATGGAATCGCGCCGGCATTGCCTTCGGACGGCTTGCCGTCAATGTTTCCGGCACCGAGCTGCGCGAGCACGATTTCGATGCGTTCTTGTTCGAGACGCTGGAAAAGGCTGGGCTGCCGCCGCAAAAACTGTCGCTGGAAATCGTCGAATCCGTCATCCTCGACGACGAAAAGACAGGCATCGCCGCCAAGCTGCGCCACATCAGGGCAGCCGGCGTCCATCTCGAACTCGATGATTTCGGCACCGGCTATGCTTCGCTCAGCCATGTCAACCCGAACGAGATCGATCGGCTGAAGATCGATCGCCGCTTCGTTCAGAACATCCATGAGAATGGCGACAACTCGAAGATCGTGCGCGCCATCACCGAGCTGGCGCGTGGCCTCGGCATCTCGATCGTCGCGGAGGGTGCCGAAACCGAGGCCGAGCTCGATTCGCTGATGGCGATCGGCTGCGACCAGGTGCAGGGCTACTCCATCGCCTTCCCGATGCCGCACGACAAGGCGCTGGAGTGGCTGACCGCCCGCATGCCGAAGAAGGCGAAGCTGACGGTGCTGCAAGGAAGCCTGGCATAGGTACGGCCGGGCTGCCTTGACAACCGCGTGTGAAGATGGCCGCCTTGTCGTGATCGCAACAGGGATATCGGGGCTGATGACACCGTTTCGGTTTGCCCTTGCGGCACTGCTGATCTTTGCGGCCCCCGCCCAGGGCGCCGATCGCACCATCTATCTTACCTTCGACGATGGGCCGCTGAACGGCACAAGCAACATCCTCGACGTGCTGGAGGCCGAGCAGGTTCCTGCAACCCTATTCATGGTCGGCATGCACGCACAGGCGAGCGCTGCCAACAGAGCGCTCGTCCAGCGCGCCAAGCAGCTTCCTCTGGTGACGCTCGGCAACCACAGCTACAGCCATGCCTACAATCACTACCGGCATTTCTACGGCGACACCGAGGGTGTCGTCGCCGACATGGTACGGGCAAACGCGGTTCTCGGCTTGAAGCCCGTGGTGCATGCAAGGCTGCCGGGGCGCGACGTGTTCAGGCTGCCCTCCATGTCGAAGAACGACACTTCGCTTGGCCTCGCCCAGGAGGGGCATGAAGAGCCCGACTACGAATTTGTCGCGGCCTCAGGCTTCTATCTCTACGGCTGGGACCATGAATGGGTGCACAAGGACAACGGCGAGCCGGTGCAGAGCGTCGACCATCTGGTCAGCGAGATCGATCATCTGTTCGGCTATGGGCGCTTCGTCAAGCCCGGCAAGCTGATCCTGCTGATGCATGACGAGATGTTTCAGGACGGCTTCGACGGCAAGACGAAGCTGACCAATTTGATCGCCGCGCTGAAGCTGCGCCGTTACGCCTTTGGGGCAATCCAGGGCTACGACGACTGAACCGGTAAGGACGGCAAGTTCTTCAGCGGATGTGCATCGGTACCCGATGCTGTCGCATGGCCGGCAAGGCGTCAAAGCACCTCGATCGACTCCCCGCGCAGCTTGTGCCGACGCAATTTGATGTATGTGCGCAAATTAGGCGTCATCTGAAAGCCCACCAGCTTCGTCTCCTGGAGGGGAGCAGCCCACGCCATCGTCTCGTAGCGGGCGCCGTAACCTTCGATGGTGGCGGCAAGATTTTCGTGGCCCAGATTCCTGGCCAGAGTGGCGCAGGCAGCAACCCTCGAACGAATCGACTGGCCGTATTTGGGCGCAAACGCCAGTCCGCCGTCCGCCAGGTCATCGACCTCATGGGCAAGCGCCAGGAACAGAATGTCCTCGTCGCCGGCAGGCACACCTTTGTCCACAATGCGCTCGGGATCTCCCGTGTCGAATTTCAGTCCGACCACGCGAGCGACAAGACCCTCGACGCGAGGACCGATTTTTTGCTCCAGCCACTTGCGGTGAGCATCGGTTCGCCTGCTGGATTTGCCGTCCGGATACTGGCCTCCGTCATAGGCGGCGTGAAACATAGCAGCGAGGACAAGATCGACGCTTTTGTCGAAATGCGCGACCGACGACGCAGCTCCCACCGCATGGCAGATGAAAGGCCGTCCCGTCTTGCGATAACGGCCGTTGAACATCGCGCAACACACACGATACGCCTTCTGCACCCGGGCGATATCGGCAAGCGGATATCCAGCCTCGTATAGCTGGATGTAAAGCGCCGTGTTGGTCTGGCGCGGAACGAACAGATCTTCTTTGGTCAACTTGTCCCCCCGAACGTTGTTAGGTTTTCCGGCGACTTCTCGCTGCCGAAGCCAGCGGCTTCGGTATTCTTGCACAGATTTTGCGGAAGAGTTGAGCCTGACCTCTTCCCACCAGGATCAGCCGGACAATGGAACGTTACAAATGTGATGAGGGAAGTCCAGTCCAAGGAAATTCTTGGTCCGCAGGGTTCTATCCCCCGACATTGCCCCGCAACACAGCCAGCACCTGCGCGAACTCCGCCAGACGCTCGTCGGTCAATCCCACTCGCAGCCGCTTGTCGAAGACGAGCGCGGCCTTGCGCAGTGTCTCGAACATCGCTTCTCCGGCCTCGGTCAATTCGACCAGATGAACCCGGCGGTTGACGGGGTCGCGGCGGCGCATCAGCAGGCCCTGCGCCTCCATGGCGTTGAGATGATGGGTCAGCGTCGCGCCCTGGATACCGATCATGCCGGCAAGCTCGCGCTGGTTGGCAAGGTTGCTCGACTTGACCGATAGCAGCGTGAGCCAGATCGGCAATGTACCTCCAGCCTCGACCAGGGCAGCATCGAAGGCCTGGGCAACCAGCTTGGCGGTTCGTCCGAGATTCATGCCGACTGGCGGGCGGTCAAAGGGTGTCATTGCAGGACCCTAGACGGTGTCATGCACGGATGGAACTGGCACGACTTATATATTGACATCTAACCATTCGATATCTAATCATCTAGAGATGGCGGGCTAATGAGGAAATCCGGTCATGCAATATGTCTACATCGTCGTTATCGGTCTTCATGTCATGGCAGGCGTATTCTGGGCGGGCACGACCATCGCGGTCGGCCGTGACCCGGACATCCGGGCGGAACGGTTCTTCCGGCCGCAAATGGGCGCTGCCGGCCTGGTTTTCCTGACCGGCATACTGCTCTGGTATTTCTTTCACGAGGGTGTTTTCGGCTCGATGGAGAAGGTGCTGGCGCTGGGCATCGTGACGGCCCTGATCGCCGCCGGCGTGCAAGGCGCGCTGGTGGGCTCAGCCAGCAGGCAGCTTGCCGGTGCCGATGCGGCAACGGAAAGGCAGTTGCGCGCGAAGATGACAAGAGGCGAGCGCATTGCCGGGGGGCTGTTGGTGCTGACAGTGCTGTGCATGGCCACCGCCAGAATGTTTTGAACGCCGCCACGCGGCACACCCTCACAGAATCGTGCGTTGTCTGGCGACGAGCCAATGACGTGCGAGCGCGCGGCCAGACCGAAGTACATGGGCTCTCGTACGCAGGTCCGGCCGCGCGCCACCGATCCTCGCAACGCCCAATTTCAGATCCGCAAGCCGAACCTGATGCCGTCGTAGATGGCGGCATGGATGTTGCGCGAGGCGACCGCGTCGCCGATGCGGAACAGTACAAAGCCGCCTTCTGGATTGCGCTTGGGGAAGATGTCGCCGCCGCTCACCAGCCGTTCGTAGTCGACCGCACCGCCGTTCTTCGACAGCGGCTTCAGCGAGAGATAGAGATCATCGAGCGGCAACGTACCGTGCTCGACCACCACCTGGTCGACCCTGCGCTCGCCGCGCCAGCCATCGGCGAAATCCGATGCCAGTTCGGCGACCAGTTGGTTGCCCTCGCGGCGCACCGAACGCAGCCGCGTGTTGATGGTGATGGTGACGCCCTTTTCCTGAAAGGCGCGCATATACGGCACATGGTTCATGCCGCCCATTTCCGGGGCAAAGAAACGTTCGGGCGAGACAAGTTCGAGTTTCGAGCCGGCATTGGCGATCAGTTCGGCGGCGCCCATGCCCTGATGGCCGCCATTGTCGTCATAGAGCAGTACATTTTCGGCCGGCTTGACGCTGCCGGCCATGATGTCCCAGCTTGAGGTGACAAGATTGTCGCCGGCCGTCAGCGGCGGGTTCTGCGGCAGGCCCCCGGTGGCGACCACCACCACGTCGGGTGACAGCGCCAGAACATCGTCCTTCTCCGCCCAGGTGTCGTAGCGGATCTCGACGCCGAGCCGGGCGAGTTCGGCCAGCCGCCAGTCGATGATGCCGATCAGCTCCTTGCGGCGCGGGTTCTGCGTCGCCAGTCGAATTTGGCCGCCGGCCTGGCTCGATGCTTCAAGCACCGTCACCTTGTGGCCGCGCTCGGCTGCGACCCGCGCAACCTCCAGCCCGCCGGCGCCGGCTCCGATGACCACGATTTTCTGCTTCGGTCCTTCGGTCTTGACGATGATATGCGGGATTTCGGCCTCGCGGCCAGTCGCGGCATTGTGGACGCAAAGCGCTTCGCCGCCCTCATAAATGCGGTCGAGACAATAGGTGGCGCCCACGCACGGGCGGATCTCATGCTCGCGGCCCTCCATCACCTTTTTGATGATGTGCGGATCGGCGATATGGGCGCGGGTCATGCCGACCATGTCGAGCTTGCCGGTGGCAATGGCGTGGCGTGCGGTGGCCACGTCGGATATGCGCGCCGCGTGGAAGGTCGGGAATTTCGTCGCCGCCCTCACCTCTCCGGCGAAATCGAGATGCGGCGACGAGCGCATACCGGCCACCGGTATGACCTTGGTCAGCGCCGCGTCGCTTTCGATCGAGCCGCGGATGATGTTGAGGAAATCGACCTTGCCGGAATTGGCCAGCCGCCCGGCGATCTCGATGCCCTCCTGTTTGGACAGGCCTTTTTCGAAATCTTCGTCAGCGACCATGCGGATGCCGACGACGAATTTCTCGCCGACCGACGCACGCACGGCATCAAGCACCATGTTGGTGAAGCGCAGGCGGTTGTCGAGCGAGCCGCCGAATTCGTCGTCGCGATGGTTGGTGGCCGGCGACCAGAAGCCGTCCATCAGATGGCCGTAGGATTCGAACTCGATGCCGTCCAGGCCGGCGGCCTGACAGCGCTGGGCGGCCGAAGCATAGTCGGCGACGATGCGCTCGATGTCCCAGTCCTCGATGGTTTTCGGGAATGCGCGATGCGCCGGCTCACGCACCGGCGAGGCCGAGAGTACCGGCAGCCAGTCGGCCTTGTTCCAGCCGGTACGGCGGCCGAGATGGGTGATCTGGATCATCACCTTGCAGTCGTGCTCGTGGCAGGCATCGGCGAGCTCGGCCAGCCACGGCACGATCCTGTCGTCATAGACATGCAGATTGCCGAAAGCGGCCGGGCTGTCGCGCGAGACGATCGCCGAGCCGGCGGTCATGGTCAGCGCCATGCCTCCCCTAGCCTTCTCGGCATGGTAGAGCCGGTAGCGCTCTTTCGGCATGCCGTCCTCGGAATAGGCCGGCTCATGGCTGGTCGACATGACCCGGTTCTTCAGCGTCAGATGTTTGAGCTGGTAGGGCTGGAGAAGCGGATCGTTGGAGGTCATCGTCTTCCTGCGGTTTCAAATTGTGCTAATGAGCGGCAAAATTCGTTTTCAAGCATGTCGTCCCGCACGCACTCCGGGCGCATGCGACAAGGATTGGGCCCATGATCGACACCAAAACTCTCACCCAGCTCGGTGCGCACGTCGAGACGCCACAAAGCCCCGAAGCAGCGGTCCTGGAGACCGTACCGTTTTCGCGCGGCGACGGGCCGCCGGCGATCGTGCGCTTCACCTGCCCGGAATTCACCTCGCTGTGCCCGGTCACCGGCCAACCGGACTTCGCCCATATCGTCATCGACTACGCACCCGATGCGGCTCTGGTGGAATCGAAGTCGCTCAAGCTGTTCATGACCTCGTTTCGCAACCATGGCGCCTTCCATGAAGACTGCACCGTCATGATCGGCCGCCGCATCGTGGCGGCAACCAAGCCGCTGTGGTTGCGCATAGGCGGCTATTGGTATCCACGCGGCGGCATTCCGATCGATGTGTTCTGGCAAACCGGCGCTCCGCCGGAAGGCGCCTGGCTCCCCGACACCGGGGTGGCGCCCTATCGCGGGCGGGGTTGAGCTCGCCCATCATTCGCACTGATATTGGCTGAGTGCCCATTCGCCGGTCACCGACAACAGGTCCGTGATCTTCCAGTCGCCATCGACCTTCTTGAATTTCCATTCCAGCCGGTGCGGGTTGCCCGATATGACGAAGGCGACGATGACCTTGGCCTGGTCACCGTTGATCGCCTCGAGCGTCTTCAGGCTCTTGTCTATCTCGGCCTTGTCGTAATCGGCATTGTCGAGCGCCATGTTGGGGTCGAGGCACTCGCCCTGCCCGGATTTGCGCAAGGCGTCGCTCTTGTCGAGCACGGTTTTGGCCGGATCGATGAAATGGCTTCGCTCGGCCGGATCGATCTCCAGCCCGACCTGACCGTAAAACGGCCGCACCACGGCGGTCGGCGAGCCCGGCTGGATCGGTGCGGCGGGCGCGGCTTCGGCCGGCGACCATCCAACCGGCGGCGTGGCCGGTTCTGCCGCTCCGCCCGGCGCATTTGCGGGCGGTGCAGCGCTGTCGCTCGGCTGGGTGTCGGCCGGGGCGTTTGCCGGCGGCGCACCCAACAAGCCTTGCGCGGCGGCGCCGCTCAGAGCCGCCAGCAGGCACACACCCGACAGTGCCACGAACCGGCCGTGGGCCATCGCTTCACTCCGGCGTCTGGCCGGCCATGCATTCCAGCGCGCTGAGCGTCCAGTCGCTGGTTTTGGAAGCGATGTCCGATATCTTCCACTTGCCGTCGATCTTCTTGAGCGACCAGAGCATTTCACGTTTGGAATCATCGCCTTCCGGAAACAGGCTGAAGGATGCCGTGACCTGTGCGTTGTCGCCATCCTGCTTCTCAGACAGTTTCAGCGTTTTCGAGACGGTTTTCTGATCGAAATCCTGAGCGTCGAGACCAGGATCGAAATCGATGCAGGCGACCTGGTCCGGGTTCTTTTTCGTTGCCTGGTCGTTCAGCTCGAACAGTTTCGTCACCGGTTCGGTGAACCGGTCCCGATATTGTTCGTCGGCCTCGAACTTGACCGCCGGGGCATAGAAGAACTTCACCGCGTCGGACGCCGGTCCGGCGACGGCTCCGGCCGGCAGGGCTATCGAAAGGGCGGCAACGATCACTGTCAGTCGCATGCAGAATCTCCGGCTTTTGACGGCTTGAGCCTATCAACACCACGTATCCTGCATATCGGCTTTTTTGCGGCTCATGAAGTCCTGCAGCACCTTGTTTCAGCCGTCCAGCCAGACGTTCTGAAGGTCCATCTCGAATGTCTGGTGGACACCATAGTTCTTCACCTTCTTGCTCATGTGGCTGTAGAGCTTCTGCCAGAAGGGCTGAATAATGACGCCCGAATCCTGCAGGATCTGCTCGACATCCTTCATGACCTCGCGTCGTTTCTCCACGTCGATGAGCGAAAGCGCCTGCTTGAGCTTGGCATCGAAATCGGGGTTGGAATATGCCGATTCATTCCAGGCCTCGCCGGTGCGATAGCCGAGCGCCAGCACCTGCACGCCAAGCGGGCGCATGTACCAGATCGTCATCGAATAGGGATATTTCGTCCAGTCGTTCCAGAAGGTCGAACCCGGCAGCACCGTGCGCTTCACCTTGATCCCGGCATCGCGCAACTGGCCGGCAATGGCGTCGCCGGTATTCTTCTGCCAATCGTCCTCGATGGTGATCAGCTCATGCTCGAAGTCGGCCTGTCCGGCTTCCGCCATCAGCTTCTTGGCGCCGGCGGCGTCGCGTGTCTTATTGGGCAGCGCATAGTATTCCGGATGGATCGGGGCGACGTGGTGGTTTTCACCAGGGGTGCCTCGCCCGGCATAACCGAGTTCGAGGACCGCATTGTTGTCGACGGCCATTTGCAGGGCGTTGCGCACCCGCTTGTCGTCATAGGGCTTGTGGGTGATGTTGGTGCGGGCAACCAGCGTCGTCGCCGTCGCCACCTCCGATTTCACCAGATCCATCTTGTCGAGAATGTCGATGAAGTCGGCGGGCGACTCGAAATTGAGGTCGATCTCACCGGATTCGAACGCGTTCACGGTGGCGTTGAAATCGGTGCCGTAGTCGACGAACTCGACGCTGTCGAGCGGCGCCTCACCACCCCACCATTTGCCATTCTCACGACGCTTGACGACCGCCTTCTGGCCGACATCGTAGGAGACCAGTTCGAACGGTCCCGTGCCGATCGGCTTCTTGATCGGATCGGCACCGTCGGCATCGAAGCTGCGATGGACGACGAGCGCCGGATAGTCGGTGAAATTCGGGATCAGCGAAATGTCTGGTTCGCTTAACTTCAGCTTGACCGTATTGTCGTCGACCTTGGTGATCGCGCCATCCCTGGCCTTGCCGGTCTTTGCGTCGATCAGCGCGCCGACCCGGGCGGCCATGGAATTGCCGGCGACATTCTTCTCGCACCAGCGGGTCAGATTGTGAGCGACGTCATCGGCGTTGAAGGCATCGCCATTATTCCACGTGATGCCCTTGCGCACATGCAGCACGTATTCGGTGGCGTCGTCGTTGATATCCCAGCTTTCGAGCAGGACCGGCTCGAAGGTGAATTGCCTGGTATAGCGGACAAGCGGCTCCAGCCAGCAGCGCGAAATGTTCGCCAGTTCCACCCAGTCGTAAGTGCGCGGATCCTTCTGTCCCTTCACCGACATCGAGACGCGCAGCGTTCCGCCTTTCTTCGGCTCTTCGGCCAAGGCCCGATCCGGCACGGCAAGGCCGATCATGCCATAGGCAAGAGCCGTCGATGCGCCGAAGGCGCTTGCCAGCGCCAGGAACTCGCGCCGGTCGACACGACCCGCGCGTGCTTCGACCGCCATTGCCTCGATAGCGCTCGGCACGCGATCGCCACTGCTTCTGAAGAATGCCATTTTTTCCTCCCGTCTGGTTCCCTTTGATCTTGGTTCTTCGCCTCAACTGACGCTGTCCGGCAGCCTCTCCTCGCGCCGCGCGATGAAATCCATCAGGCCATCGGCGATGCCTTCGTCGAGCTTCGGCTCCTCGTAATCCGCCAGCATGTTGCGCGCCTTCTCGCGGCCGCGCGTGTCGTGGTCCTTCGCCCCTTCTGCCTTCCACTGTTCGAACGAATTGAAGTCCATGATCGAGGGCATGAAGAAGGCGGATTCGAAATGTTCCAGCGTGTGCTGGGTACCGAGGAAATGGCCCTGCGGTCCCACCTCGCGGATTGCCGCCATGGCTTCCTTGAAATCGTCGAACGGCAGGCCGCCGGCATATTTGTACCAGCCGACGAGCTGTTCGCAGTCGGTGGCGAATTTCGAATAGCCGCAGGTCAGGCCGGCCTCGAGCCATCCGGCGGAGTGCCAGATGTAGTTGGCGCCGGCGAGGATGGCGGCATGCATCAGCATGTTCGCCTCGTAACCAGCCTGGGCGTCGTTGAGCTTCGACCCGACATGGAAGCCGGAGGTGCGCCACGGCAGCCGGTATTTCCGCGCCAGCGCTCCCATCAGATACATCATCTGCGCCGCCTCGGGCGTGCCGCCCATCGGAGCACCGGTCTTCATGTCCACCGTGACCATGAACTGTCCGTAGATCTGCGGCGAGCCTGGGCGCAGCAGTTGCGTGAAGGCGACGCCCGCCAGCGCTTCCGCATTGACCTGTGCCACAGCGCCCACGGCGGACGCCGAAGTCGAGGCGCCGCACAGTGCAAAGGGTGCGAGGATCAGCGGCTGGTTGCTTCGCGCATAGACCTTCATCGCGTCCAGCATGGTGGCGTCCCACACCAGCGGCGAATTGCAGTTGGTGATCGACACCAGGACCGGATTGTCGCGGACGTAATCCTCTCCGAACACGATGCCTGCCATCGCCATCGTGTCTTCCGCCCGCTCCTTGGACGTGACGATGCCCATGAACGGCTTGTCGGAATGCTTAAGCGCGGAATGGATGATGTGGAGGTGACGCTTCGGTACCGCGATTTCCATCGGCTCGCAAATGACCGAACTCGATGAATGCAGCGCCGGCGCCATGTAGGCGAGTTTGTGGAAATTGTTGAGGTCGGCGAGCGTGCCGTAACGCCTGTTGTTATCGAGATCGCGAACATAGGGCGCGCCATACATCGGCACGAAGATGGTATTGTTGCCGCCCACCCGCACCGTGCGCTGCGGATTCCTCGCATTGAGCGTGAACTCCGACGGGACCTTCGACACCAGTTCCATCAGCAGGGCCCGGTCGATCCGCACACGGGTTTCCGAGACATCCGCGCCCGCCGCCTTCCACAGTGCGATAGCCTCGTCGTCGCGGAACTCGCATCCCACCTCTTCGAGGATCAAGAGCGACTCCTCGTGGATCAGCTCGACCGCCTCATCCGGGACCATCTGGTAGACGGGGATCTGGCGGACCAGCGTCGGGAACGACGTTACGGGAGCTCCGCGCAGGGCCTTGCGCCCCAGGCGGCCGCCACTGCGGCGGTTGGCATGTTCGGTCACTTCGGGGGCCGGTGCGTTCATGGCAACTCCATTCCACTCATGAAGGAGCCTAGCGCGACAAAATGGTGATGTGACGCTGGAAAATCCTGATCTCTTGTATAAGCTCAGCTTATGCGAAGCTTGCGCCACCTTCTGCCTTCGGCCGGCAGCCTGATCGTCTTCGAGGCGGCCGGGCGGCTGTCGAGCTTCACCGCCGCCGGGCGCGAGCTGGGCATGACGCAGGCCGCCGTCTCCTATGCCGTGCGCGGACTGGAAGAACAGCTCGGCGCCAAGCTGTTCCAGCGCCGCCACCGCCAGGTGCTCCTGACCGAGGCCGGCGAGCGCTTCCATGCCGACGTCTCGCTCGGCCTTTCGCACATCCGCAAATCGGCGGAGGATCTGCGCCTGCAGGCGACCGGCGGTCATGTCACGCTGGCCGCCTCGACCGCGTTCGGTTCGTTCTGGATGATGCCGCGCCTGCAGCAGTTCCGTGACGAGCTGCCGGGCATCGACCTGCGTATCCAGACCGCCGACCGCGACCTCGACATCATCGCGGAAGGCATCCCGCTCGGCGTGCGCGGCGGCGCGCCGCGGGACTGGCCGGACTATCATTCGTTGCCGCTGGCTGACGAGGAGATATTTCCCGTCGCCGGCACCAGCTATGCGGCAAAGTTCGGCCTGCCCAGATCCGCTGCCGAACTGGCCACGCACCGCCTCATCCATCTGGAGGAGCCGTATCGCGAGGCGGCCAGTTGGGACGAATGGTTCCAGTCTGCGGGCGCCAATCTCAGCGATACCGCGCGCGGCCTGCGCATCAACGACTACGGCCTGGTGATTCAGGGTGTCATGGAAGGCCAAGGCATCGCGCTCGGCTGGCGGCACCTCGCCGAGCGGCTGCTGGCGTCGGGCCTGCTGGTGCCGGTGACGGATCATGTGCTGAAGACCGGCAAGGCCTTCTATGTCGTCTGGCCGAAGAACCGGGAGCTCAGCGACAACGCCCGCAAGGTGCGCGACTGGCTGGCGGCGCAGGCATAAGTCGTTTTCCACTGATCCACCGCTGGCGCAATTCTGCCCCTCCCGCGCGACGCGAATCCGCCTATAGTGCCGCCATGCCCATCCGCCAGCTTTCCGAAACGATGATCAACCAGATCGCCGCCGGCGAAGTCATCGAGCGTCCGGCGAGCGTGGTCAAGGAACTGGTCGAGAATGCGCTCGATGCCGGTGCTTCGCGCGTCGAGATCGTCACATCGGGCGGCGGGCTGAACCTGATCCGCGTCACCGATGACGGCTCCGGCATTGCCGAACGGGAGCTGGCGCTGGCGATCGCACGTCACTGCACCTCCAAGCTCACCGAGGATATCAACGACATCCGCTCGCTGGGCTTCCGCGGCGAAGCGCTGCCGTCGATCGGCTCGGTGTCGCGACTTTCGATCCGCTCGCGCACGGCAGCGAGTGACAGCGCCGCCGAGATCGGCATCGAGGGTGGCCGCGTCCTGCCTGTCAGGCCGGCGGCGGCCAATCGCGGCACCACGGTCGAGGTGCGCGACCTGTTCTTCGCAACGCCGGCCCGATTGAAGTTCATGAAGGGCGAGCGCGCCGAAAGCTCGGCCACCAGCGATGTGGTCAAGCGCATCGCCATCGCCTTCCCCGCCGTGCGCTTCACGCTGGCCGGCTCGGACCGCTCGACACTGGAATTGCCGGCGGCGGATGACAGCGCGGAAGGCAGCCTGCGTCGTGTCGCCCAGGTGATGGGCGCCGACTTTCCCGACAATTCGATTGCCCTCGACGCGATGCGCGATGGCGTGCATCTGACCGGCCACGTGTCGATCCCGTCCTTCACCCGCGCCAACGCGCTGCAGCAATATGCCTACGTCAACGGCCGCCCGGTGCGCGACAAGCTGATCGCCGGCGCCATACGCGGCGCCTATGCCGACGTCCTGCCGCGCGACCGCCATGCGGTGACGGTGCTGTTCCTGACGCTCGATCCGGCCATCGTCGACGTCAACGTCCATCCAGCCAAGGCCGATGTGCGCTTCCGCGATCCCGGCCTTGTGCGCGGATTGATCGTCGGGGCCATCCGACAGGCACTGGCCGATGCCGGCGTCCGCGCCGCCACCACGGGTGCCGCCGGCATGATGGCGGCGTTCCGGCCAGGGGCCGCATCCTACGGCCACGGCGGACCGGCAAACGGCCACCGCAGCTACGACGCGGCCTACCGCGCGTCGGGTCCGTCCGGCTTCGATCCTGCCCGATCGCCGCAGCGGCCGCTCGATATGGGTTTCGATGGTGCGGGCTTCGAGCAGCGCGGCTTGCGAGAAAGCGAGCAAGCGGCTTTCGATGCCGGTCCGCTTGCCAGCGCCGATGCACGCGCAGGGCAGGATGAAGCGGCCGAGACGTTGCTCGGCGCGGTGCTGGGCGCGGCGCGCGCCCAGGTGCATGAGAATTACATCGTCGCCCAGACCAGGGATTCGCTCATCATCGTCGACCAGCATGCGGCGCATGAACGGCTGGTCTACGAGGCGCTGAAGAATGCGCTGCATTCGCGCCCGGTGCCCTCGCAGATGCTACTTCTGCCCGAAATCATCGACCTGCCGGAAGAGGATGCCGAGCGGCTTGCGCTGCATTCGGAAACGCTGGCCCGCTTCGGTCTCGGCATCGAGCGCTTTGGCCCCGGCGCTGTCGCGGTGCGCGAGACGCCGTCGATGCTGGGCGAGGCCAATGTCCAGCAATTGGTGCGCGACCTCGCCGACGAGATCGCCGACAACGACACGGTCGACACGCTGAAGGAGCGGCTGGACAAGATAGCCGCGACCATGGCGTGCCACGGCTCTGTGCGCTCCGGCCGCCTGCTCAAGGCCGAGGAGATGAACGCGCTGCTGCGGCAGATGGAGGCGACGCCCGGCTCCGGCACCTGCAACCACGGCCGCCCCACTTATATCGAACTCAAGCTGGCGGATATCGAACGGCTTTTCGGACGGCGATAGCTGCGGACGGATTGCGGGCCTATCGCTTCGCCGCTCGAGGTCGGCAGGTCAAGGAGGCCGGCCGACAATGTGGTCACCCGCGATTTTCGCCCAGCGGCCTGAGTAGCGCGATCGCAGCCGCCGCCAGCAGGAGGATCGCACCGGTGATTTCAGCCCAGCCGACCGCCTCGCCGAAAAGCCAGGCTCCTGCCGCCAAAGCGGTCAGCAAATAGCGTGCAGCCGCCAGCAGGAGCGGAGGCGCGTCATTGAGACCGAGCTTGATCGCGGCCCAGGTCAGCCCCCAGATCAGCGATATCACCGCGAAGAAGAAGAGGTTGCGAACCACCGATCGGCGCTCAGCGCAGTCCCCGACGATCGACAAGTATCCGATGGATTTCGATCCGCTCCGGCAGCTCGATCAGGAACTCGGCATCGCGGTCCAGATGATGGACTTTGGTCGGTTCGCCTTTGGTAAAGGCGGTCATCGCTTGCATGTCGGCCCAATAGGAGATGGTTGTGAACCACGTCTCGGCATCACGGTCCTCGCGCAGCAATTGGACGCCAAGCGCCGTCTTCTCGAGGGGCGGAATACCCTCGGCACGCAGGTATGGCTCATAGGCGTCGGCGATGTCGCGGCGGGTGCGACCGCGCCAGATGCGCGCGATGGTCGGTTTGGTCGGCATGAGGTTCTCCTTCAGTCAGGCGGACAGCAAACCGGGCATAGCGGACGCCGGCTGTGATCAGCCGTGAACACGAGCCAGGAAATCGCGGACCAGCGGCAGCGCGTCGTCGAAATGTGTCTCGAGCAGCCAATGACCCGCCCCTTCGATCAGATGCAGTTCCGCATCGGGCAGATCGCGATGATAGGCCGTTGCCGACGCCGCGGGCATATAGCCATCCTCTGGCCCCCAAACGATCAACGTGGGCGGATGGTGTTCACGCAAATAAGCCTGGTAGCGCGGAAACCAGGTGAGATTGGCTTCCAGCTTCTCCATCAGACCGACGGCGATCTGCCGACGAACCGGCGTGTTCATCAGTGGCCAGTGAAGGCTCCAGAGATCGGGCGGCACGCGCATGGCGACGTCGTCAGCCACTTCCCCGATGAACTCGGCCCGGAACCCGTCCTCACTTACCGCGGCCTCGAGCGGACGGTGCTTGCCGGGCGCCTTGTCGGTCCACCAGGCCTTGATCGTGGCGTATTTGGGTCCAAGCACGTCCTCGTAGATGTCGCCGTTCTGGATGATCAGGGCGCTGATCCGCTCCGGGTGCGAGATCGCATGCCGGAGCCCTATCTGCGAGCCATAATCGTGCAGCCACAAGGCGTAGCGTTCGAGACCGAATTCATCGGCAAGCTTGGAAAGCACGTCGCAATAGGCGTCGAAATCATAGCCGAAGGTGACCGGATCGGGTGTGCCGCTGTATCCGAAGCCAGGCCAGTCGAATGCAATCGTCCGCCAGCGGTCGGCGAGCGCCGGCATCAGT
Organism: Mesorhizobium sp. M7A.F.Ca.US.005.03.1.1; assembly: GCF_003997975.1. NCBI lineage: Bacteria > Pseudomonadati > Pseudomonadota > Alphaproteobacteria > Hyphomicrobiales > Phyllobacteriaceae > Mesorhizobium > Mesorhizobium sp. M7A.F.Ca.US.005.03.1.1. Next base: position 239 of record NZ_RZRO01000011.1, on the reverse strand, counting down.
CGGCGGAATTGGAACGAAGAGCAGGGATAGCCGTGCGGCAAGAGCAAGACAGGTGCTTCTAACGGCCCTGCCTCGCGATAAAAAATGGATAGATCATCCAGTTGCATGCGTCGGTGCGTGGTTGCACCCGGCATTCGGACCTCCGTCGAACAAACCTCGGCTAAACGCGTTTGATCGAGGGATCGTTCCGAATGGCGGAAGCGGACGGTCGGCAATATTCATCTCTTCAAATTCACCAC
>NZ_RZRO01000119.1:0-18684 GCF_003997975.1 Mesorhizobium sp. M7A.F.Ca.US.005.03.1.1 | reverse complement strand
GCACTGCTTTGTCTTGCCGCGATCGCGCTTGCAGTTGCCGAGACGAAAAGCGACGCGCGCAGCGTCACCGATCGAGGCCGCATTCACGGCGACGCTGAAGGTATTCACCAGGGAAGCCTTCCGATGCAATGGCCTTCGCGCAGAACAATCTCGGGGATGTCAGCTGGAATCGGGCCAGCTATGGCGGCGGCAAGGCCGAATATCAAAAGGCGATCGGATTCTTCGAGAACGCCAAGCAGGGTTTTACCGAAGCCGGCTACACCATGCCATCCCTCTCACCGTCTACGCTTCTCGCCCACCGCGCCTTGTCTTTCGGCCGGCTTTACCGTCCCTATATGTCCTGCCACCGGAACCCCTTGCCGGGAACCGCAGAAGGATAGCGGATGATTCGATTTGCCTTGGCGTTGTTCCTGCTTGTTGTTCCCGGCGTGGCGCACGCCACGGATGCAGGCTGGGCGCTGCTGCGCGATGGCGGACACGTCGTGCTGCTGCGCCATGCCATGGTCACCGGCACCACCGATCCGGCCAATTTCGACATCGACAGCTGCGCCACCCAGATGAACCTGTCGGCGCGCGGCAAGCAGCAGGCGAGCAAGATCGGCGCTCTGTTTGCCGCTCGGGCGGCACCGATCGAGCGCGTGCTGTCCAGCCGCTATTGCCGCTGCCTCGACACCGCCCGCATCGCCTTCGAGGCCGACCCCGAACTCTTTGCACCGCTCGATCTCCTGAAAGGCGACGAGACGCAGAAGGCCGCGCAGATCGCTGCGATCCTGAAGGAAATCCGCGCCTATTCCGGCTCCGACAATCTGGTCATGGTCACCCATCTGGAAGACATCGTGGCACTGACCGGCATCTCACCGCGCGAAGGTGAGGCCGTCGTCGTCGAGCCGCAAGGCGATGGCCTGCGCGTGCTCGGCCGCGTCACCTTCTGAGCGTGCTGCGCGATCGCTGACGCCGAAAGCGGTGTTGCTGAAATGCCACCGTTGAAAGAAGCCGCAAATTCGCCGTGACAATGCCGCTTGCGACAACCCGTCGCAGGGGCTATAGGCGCGCTCCCGGTCACGAGAACCGAAGCGAGCACAACGGTTGGAGCTTTCGTCTCCGCCCGTGCAGGCGGCATTGCCGCCCTGTATACGGCGCCGCTTTGGGGATTGGGATCGCGGATGTAGCTCAACTGGGAGAGCGCCGGACATAATCCGGAGGTTGTGGGTTCGAGTCCCTTCATCTGCACCACGGATAGCTCAGTTTGGTTAGAGCATCAGATTGTTAATCTGACTGTCGAAGGTTCGATTCCTTCTCCATTGGCCTTGAAAAGCCATCCGAAAAACGGTCCGGGGACTGGAATGCGAAAGACTGGACGGGTGACCCAAGCCTTCGGGCGCGGATCATCCCAAGCGTCTTTCGCCATCGGCTCGCGGCCAGGCCCGCGGTGACGATCAAGGCGCGGTGTCGCCGGCAAGGGAGGCTAAGGCCTCCTGCGCCCGCTTCGCTGCCCCGCGATCCGCTCCCGAAGGCCCGCCACGGCTCGATGCCACCAGTCCCCGGATCATTCGTGCCCGGGCTACGACGCAAGAGACGACGTGAAACGAGAAACGAAGGGAAGATCGACGCATGACGTGACGCCTCGCATGGGGCCATGCCCGACAGGAGTAAGACAATGACCATTCTCGACAAGGTTCTTGGGCGCGAGCGCGTCTTCGTAAGGGAAAACGAACGTGCCCTCGCCCTCCACAAGGGGGAGATCAAGGCTGTCCTGCTGCCGGGCGAGCACTGGCTCGCCAACCGGCGCGGCAGCCTCGAAGTGTCTCGGCACGATCTGAAGAACCCGGAATTCGTTTCGGCATACGAGAAGGCGTTGTTCGACAAGCTTCCGGATGTGGCCGCGCGTCATTTCACCGTCGTTCGCACCGGGCGCACGGATGTCGCCGTCATCGAGCGTGACGGCAATCTGCACGCCGTGCTGGCACCGGACCGCAAGCTCGTGCTGTGGACGGATGCCGGCCCGTGGAAGGTGACGCTGATCGACACGTCAGTCGATCTCGCCATCGATGCGGCGATCATGCGCCGGCTCGGCCAGGCCCGGAAGGCGGAATTGATGTCCGTCCATCCGGTCGTCGATGGTCAGGCCGGACTGCTGTTCATCGACGGTGTCCTGGTCAGGACGCTGACGGCGGGCGTGCATGGCTTCTGGAACGTCGGACGCATGGTGCAGATCAAGGTCGTCGACCTCAAGCGCCAGTCGCTCGACGTTGCCGGGCAGGAAGTGCTGACCAAGGATCGCGTGACGATCCGCGTCAACATCGCAGCCGAATACCGGGTCGTCGATCCGGTCAAGGCGGTCAGCATGGTGAAGGACTTCTCCGAAGCCCTCTACCGCGCCCTGCAATATGCCTTCCGCAAGACGCTTGGCGCGCTGACACTCGATCAGGTCCTCGAAAAGAAGGTGACGATCGATGAGGAAGCGGCAGCCAAGGTCCGCGCCGACATGGCCGAGATCGGCGTGGAGGTCAGCGATATCGCGCTCAAGGATGTCATCCTGCCGGGCGAGATGCGCGAGATCCTCAACCAGGTGGTGTCGGCCGAAAAGCAGGCCGAGGCCAACATCATCCGTCGCCGCGAGGAGACGAACGCGACCCGTTCCCTCCTCAACACGGCCAGGGTGATGGCGGAAAACCCGGTGATGCTGCGGTTGAAGGAGCTCGAGGCGCTGGAAACCATCGCCGGCAAGGTCGAGCGGCTGACCGTCCACAACGGAACGGGCGGGCTGCTGAACGATCTGGTCAAGCTTCGCGACAGCTGATGCATGTCGCCAAAAGTGTTCCGCTTTTGGAAAAACGACACGCATCGAAATAAGGCTGACGTTGCGTCAACAGAAGGGCCGCCGGGTAAACCGGCGGCCCTTCTTGCGTTTCGAAGGAACCCTACCCATCTGCGCCCGGCGTATCAGGCCTTTTCCTGCCGGAAAAAACCGATTAGACAGCGCCCAAACAAGATGCGGACAGATTCCGCCCGCAACCGAAGGAAAAGCCCTTGTCCACCACGTTCGACAAAGTCGCCAAGATCATTGCCGACACCAGCGAGATCGATATCGACACCATCACGCCCGAGAGCCATACGATTGACGATCTCGGCATAGACAGCCTCGATTTCCTCGACATCGTCTTTGCCATCGACAAGGAATTCGGCATCAAGGTGCCGCTGGAAAAGTGGACCCAGGAGGTCAATGACGGCAAGGCTTCGACCGACGATTACTTCGTCATGAAGAACCTGTGCGCCAAGATCGACGCGCTGGTCGCCGCCAAGACTGCCTGACGTCAGTTGAGCGCACGATCTTGACGCGCTCTGCCGCCTGACCCACAAAGCCGCACATGAGCAGCCCCCGCGACGTCGTCATATCAGGTATCGGCCTTGTCTCCTCGCTGGGGGAAGGTCCTGACGCCCACTGGCAGAAGCTCGCGCAACCGGGCCCGCAGCCGGTGCTCGAAGCGACGCGCTTTGCACCCTATACTGTCCATCCGCTGCCTGAGATCGACTGGAACCTGCAGATCGCCAAGCGTGGCGATCAGCGCCAGATGGAAACCTGGCAGAGGCTCGGCACCTATGCTGCCGGCCTTGCACTGGACGACGCCGGCATCAAGGGCAATGACGAACTCTGCGCGACCATGGACATGGTTGTGGCGGCGGGCGGCGGCGAGCGCGACGAGGCGGTCGATGCCGCCATTCTCGCCGCTTCGGAAAGCCGCAATGACCGCGATGTACTGCTCAACGAGAAATTGACCACCGAATTGCGCCCGACACTGTTTCTGGCCCAATTGTCCAACCTGCTCGCCGGCAACATCTCCATCGTCCACAAGGTCACCGGTTCGTCCAGAACCTTCATGGGCGAGGAAGGTGCCGGTGTCGCCGCGGTTGAAACGGCCGCCGCACGCATCCGCTCGGGTCAGTCGACGCATATCCTGGTCGGCGGTGCCTTCCAGACCGAACATTCCGATATGCTGCTCGGCTATGAACTCGCCGGCTATCTGCATCGCGGCCCATGGAAGCCGGTTTGGCAAAGACAGGGCACTGAGGGCGGTGGCGTCGTGACCGGCTCCGGCGGCGCCTTCCTGGTGCTGGAGCAGCGCGAACACGCGATGAGCCGCGGCCGCAAGATCTATGCAGAACTTGGACCGGTCGTCTCCGGCCGCGCCCGGCGGCCACGGGGAGAACTCGACGCCGAGATCGCCGCACTGCTCAAGCAGGCTGCATTGCCGAACGGCAAATTGCTGACCCTGTCGGGCGCATCGGGGGCGCATGCGGCGACAACAGCCGAGAAGGCAGCGCTCGATGCCAATCCGGCGATCGCCGCGCGTGGCTTCTCGACGCTGACCGGGCACATGAAGGAAGCACAGTTTCCTTTCGCTGTGGCACTGGCGGCACTCGCTGTCGACCGCAAGGCCGCCTATCCTGTTTTTGATGCCGCAGCCGAGACGCCGTTCGAAGGCGTTCCCCAATCCGTCCTTGCAACGGCGATCGGCTATCACCAATTCGAGGGCATGGCGCTGGTCAATGCCGCGTAACGCGGCTCCACGATCCATGCTGCAACGATAAGAGGGCTCCCGGATGGCCAATCTCAGAGATCACATGGGCAGGCCGATCGTCGCCGTCACCGGCATCGGCGTGGTGACCTCGCTTGGCGTCGGCAAATCAGACAATTGGGCGGCACTGACCTCCGGCAAGTCGGGCATTCACCCGATCACCCGCTTTCCCATCGATCAATTGAACACCCGCATCTCCGGCATGGTCGATTTCCTGCCGTCGAGTTCGAAAGGCGCCAGCCCACTCACCTATGAGCTAGCCGAGCTGGCGGGCTTAGAAGCGGTGAGCGAAGCCGGTCTTGATTCCAGCGATTTCGGCGGACCGCTCTTCCTCGCATCGCCGCCAGTCGAACTCGACTGGGCCGAGCGCTTCTCGCTCTACAATTCTGACAAGGACAAGGATGACACCGCCGCCGAAAGACTGCTTCGGGTCGCGCGTAGCTTGAAAGAGCTGGATATTTTCGAGACCACCCAGTTCGGTTCGATCGCCGGCCGCCTTGCCGATCGCCTTGGCACGCGTGGTCTGCCGATCACGCTGTCGACGGCTTGCGCTTCAGGCGCCACCGCGATTCAGCTCGGTGTCGAGGCGATCCGACGCGGCGAATGCGACCGTGCGCTGTCGATCGGCGCGGACGGTTCCGCGACCGCCGAGGCATTGATCCGTTTCTCATTGCTTTCGGCGCTCTCCACGCACAACGACATCCCCGAAAAGGCGTCGAAACCCTTCTCCAGGGATCGCGACGGCTTCGTGTTGGCCGAGGGATCGGGGGCGCTGGTGTTGGAATCGCTTGAGACGGCATTGGCTCGCGGCGCGACTATTCTCGGCGTCCTGGGCGGCTGCGGCGAGAAGGCCGACGACTTCCACCGCACCCGCTCCAAACCGGACGCTTCACCGGCCATCGCCGCGGTCCGCGCCGCTCTCGTCGATGCCGGACTGGGTGAAGACGAGATCGACTACGTCAATGCCCACGGCACCTCGACGCCCGAAAACGACAAGATGGAGCATCTGGCGCTGTCGACGGTGTTCGGCGAGCGGATCGGCTCTATGCCGGTCTCGTCGAACAAATCGATGATCGGTCACACGCTGTCGGCGGCGGGCGCTGTCGAGGCGGCTTTCTCGCTGATGACGATGCGCGAAAGCGTCATTCCGCCGACCATCAACTATGACAATCCCGACCCCGCGATCGTGCTCGACGTGGTGCCGAACAAGAAGCGCAACGCCGAAGTCCGCACCGTTCTGTCGAGCTCCTTCGGCTTCGGCGGCCAGAACACTTGCCTTGTCATGGCGCGGGAACCGGTCTAAGCGACCTTTTTCAGCCAGACTGAACCGACAGGCCCCATGCGCGCATTGCAACTTATAGAGGACCGCCGTCTTGAGACGGTGGACCTGCCGCCTCCTCCACCGCCGGCACTCGGCGAAGTCACGCTGCGCATCAAGGCAGTAGCGCTGAACCATATCGACGTCTGGGGCTGGCGCGGCATGGCCTTCGCCAAGCGCAAGCTGCCGCTGGTCGTCGGCGCGGAGGCATCCGGCGAGGTCGAGGCGGTTGGCCCCGGCGTTTCCAGCCTGCTGCCCGGACAATTGGTGTCGATCTATGGCGCGCGCACCTGCGGCCTCTGCCGAGCCTGCCGCGAAGGCCGCGACAACCTCTGCGAACATGTTTCGGGCGTTCACGGCTTCCATCTCGACGGCTTCGCGCAGGAGAAGATCAACCTGCCGGCCCGCCTGCTGGTCCCTGCCCCGCCCGGCGTGACCGACATCGGCGCGGCGGTGGCGCCCGTCACCTTCGGCACCGTCGAGCACATGCTGTTCGACAACGCCAGGCTTCAACCCGGCGAAACCATCCTTATCCATGCCGGCGGATCCGGCATCGGCTCGGCGGCCATCCAGCTGGCCAAGCGGATGGGCTGCACGATCATCACTACGGTCGGTTCCAACGACAAGATCGACAAGGCCAAGGCGCTCGGCGCCGACCATGTCATCAACTACCGCGACGACCGTTTCGAGGGCGTCGTGCGCAAGCTGACCAAGAAGAAGGGCGTCGACGTCGTCTTTGAACATGTCGGCGCCGACACATTCGCCGCCTCGATGCTGTGCCTGAAGCGTGGCGGCCGCCTGGTGACCTGCGGTTCGACCTCCGGCGTGTCGACGCAGATCAATTTGATGCAGCTGTTCCAGCAGCAATTGAAACTGCTTGGCTCCTTTGGCTGCCGCATGGAAAACATGGCCAACGCCATGCAGAAAATGGCGGCGGGACAAGTCGCACCCGTCATCGACACCGAAGTCGGCTTCGACGGTATCGACGCCGCGCTGAAGCGCATGGAAGGCCGCGACGTTTTCGGCAAGATCATCCTGCGCGTCGGCTAGAGCCTTGACCTCTGTATTCAAGAAGTTCCGCCGGGACCTCAAATTTCGTTACGGCAGGCAACTGCGCCAGCTCAATTACTGGCTGGTGGCGCGGGCAGCGATGATGATCATCTGGGTCCTGCGCCTGCTGCCGGCCGACAGTGCGCTGAATTTCGCCGACCGCGTCGCTCGCCTGGTCGGCCCCCGGGTTGGACGCCATCAGGTCGCCGTCGACAATCTGCGCAAGGCCTATCCGGAAAAGAGCGAAGCCGAGATCCAGGCGATCGCCTCCGACATGTGGGGCAACATGGCTCGCTTGGCCGCGGAATACATCTTTCTCGACGCCCTCTTCGACTACGACCCCGCGGCCAGCGAGCCCGGCCGCGTCGAGGTCAAGGGAGCTGACCACTTCGTCGAAATAGCCAGCGAAGAGAAGCCGCACATCGTCTTCACCGGTCATCTCGGTAATTTCGAATTGCTGCCGGTGGCGGCCGCGACTTTCGGCATGAACATCACTGCGCTGTTTCGCCCGCCTAACAATCCCTATCTCGCCGACTACATCCTCTCGACGCGCCGCTCGACCATGGGCTCGTTGCTGCCATCCATGGCGGGCGCGTCATTCGCCCTGGCCGGGGTTCTGGAGAACGGCGGCAACATCGGCATCCTTGTCGACCAGAAATTCTCCAATGGACTGGAGACGACATTCTTCGGCCGTCCCTGCCAGAGCAATCGCGTGCTGGCCACCCTTGCCCGCCACTACGATTGCGACGTCTATCCGGCGCGCTGCGTCAGGCTGCCAGGCAACCGCTTCCGGCTCGAAATCGAGAACAAGTTAACCTTGCCGCGCACCGCTGACGGCAGCGTCGATGTCCGTGCCACCACCCAGCGTCTCAACGACGTCGTCGAGCGCTGGGTGCGAGAAGATCCCGGCCAGTGGATGTGGTTCCACAAAAGGTGGGAGATCAGCGGCGGGCGTCGAAAGCGACCGCAGGCAAAGGCGGTCCCAAACGCTTAGGCAGAGCTGCTGGCGTGGGGTTAGCCCAGCGCCAGCAGACAACAGCGAACCTGAACCGCCTTAGTTGGTGACGACAATGCGCGTGTTGCCGAAACCCACTTCCCGCACCATCGAATAGAACGTGGCGGCATTGGCCGTGTGCAGCCTCACGCAGCCATGCGACGCCGGGCGGCCGAGCTGCCTGACGGCGCCGGTTCCATGGATGGCATAGCCGCCATGGAAGAACACCGAATAGGGCATCGGCGACATATGGTATTTGCGCGAATACCACATCCTGGCCGTGCGCTGCGGCCGATAGGTGCCGCGCGGCGTGAAGTAGCCGGTGCGGGCGGTGGAGACACTCCACCGGTAAACCGACGCGCCATATCTGACGGTCATCGTCTGCGACGACACGTCTATATTTGCAACGAGGCTGGCTGCCCAGCCCTGCCCCGAAGCACCGAACAGCATTGCAACAAACATGGTTGCCATGAGAACTGTCTTTTTCATGCGATCAAACCCCTTTGATTGCCCCTAACCTGCCTGCCTGATTGTTTTTCATCTTTTTAATGGCAGATGCACGGGCTAACACACACACCTTGACCAATTCGCCAATCCAAAGCAGCGAATTTGAACGATTTCCCGCAATAGTTGCCGCAACGACACGCCGCACCGGCTTGATCGCCGGCGGGCTTGCAAAATCGCTGGGATCGCTGCTCAACTCTGCGCATGAACCAGCGACTCCTCCAGGCAATCGATGACAGGCGCGACGACGTCGTCGCGCTGACCGCCGAGCTGATCCGTTTTCCGACCATCAATCCACCCGGCGAGGCCTACCGGCCATGCGCCGAATATCTCGGCGCGCGGCTGAAGAAGAGCGGTTTCGAGACCGAGTTCATCCGCGCCGAAGGCACGCCCGGCGACACCGACCGCTACCCGCGCGTCAATGTCGTTGCCCGTTTCGACGGGAGATCATCAGGCGCCTGCGTCCACTTCAACTCGCATGTCGACGTGGTCGAAGCCGGCGATGGCTGGACCGTCGATCCCTTCGCCGGCATCGTCAAGGACGGCAGGGTCTATGGCCGCGGCGCCTGCGACATGAAGGGCGGTCTTGCCGCCTCTATCATCGCAGCCGAGGCCTTCCTGGAAGTCTTCCCTGATTTTCCCGGCGCCATCGAAATATCCGGCACCGTCGACGAGGAATCCGGCGGCTTCGGCGGCGTCGCGCATCTGGCCAGGCTCGGCTATTTCTCAAAACCCAGGGTCGACCATGTCATCATTCCCGAGCCGCTGAACAAGGACCGCATCTGCCTCGGCCATCGTGGCGTCTGGTGGGCGGAGATCGAGACCAAGGGGGAGATCGCGCACGGCTCGATGCCGTTTCTCGGCGACAATGCGGTGCGCCACATGGGCGCCGTGCTGCGGGCCTTCGAGGACGAACTGTTTCCCGCGCTCGACCGCAAGATGACGCGCATGCCGGTCGTGCCCGAAGGAGCAAAACGCTCGACCATGAACATCAATTCGATCCATGGCGGCCAGACCGAGGATTTCCGGCCCGGCCTGCCGTCGCCCAACGTGCCCGACTCCTGCCGGATGACCATCGACCGCCGTTTCCTGCTCGAGGAAGATCTCGACACCGTCAAAGGTGAAGTGACCGGCATTCTCGACCGGTTGAAACGCGAGCGGACAAAATTCGACTATGAAATCCGCGACCTGATGGAAGTGCTGCCGCTGATGACCGAGCGCGACGCGCCGGTGGTCAAGGCGGTTGCGCAAGGCATCATGGCGATCTTCGACCGCGAACCCGATTATGTCATTTCGCCCGGCACCTATGACCAGAAGCATATAGCTCGCATCGGCCATATCTATGATTGCATCGCTTATGGGCCTGGCATTCTCGACCTCGCCCACCGGCCGGACGAATGGGTCGGCATATCGGACATGGTGGAATCGGCCAAGGTGATGGCGATAGGGCTCAACGTGCTGCTGCGCGGCACAGCCACGGGATAAGGTGCGCACCGCGACAAGCTTCGACTGCCGATGCGGTCGCCAGGATAAAAACATTCCCGGCCACGCCAAGGGGCAGAACGAAACGCAATTTACTCCGTGGCGAAATCACGCTTCTATCACTCGGGTTCGAGCACGTGTCTGAACGCATGGGGAGTTGCACGATGAAATTGTGGATAACCATTCTGGCGGCCGCGGTGCTGTCGCTGGCCGCCGGCACCTCTGCGTTCGCCGCGCGAACCGACCTGGTCATCGGCATTCCGCTCGAACCCCCGCATCTCGATCCGACCGCCGGTGCCGCCGCAGCGATCGACGAGGTTCTCTATGCCAATGTGTTCGAAGGCCTGACGCGCATCGGGCCGAATGGCGAGGTGCTGCCGGATCTGGCCGAAAGCTGGACCATTTCCGATGACGGCAAGGTCTACACCTTCAAGCTGCACACCGGCGTGAAATTCCATGACGGCACCGACTTCGATGCCGCCGACGTGAAATTCTCGCTCGATCGTGCCCGCGCCGACAATTCGGTCAACGCGCAAAAGGTGCTGTTCGCCGCCATCGACACGGTCGACGTGGTCGACCCGGCAACCGTCAAGGTCACGCTGAAGAACCCGCAGGGCTCGTTCCTCTACAATATGGGCTGGGGCGACGCGGTGATCGTGGCGCCGGAATCTGCCGACACCAACAAGGAAAAACCGATTGGCACCGGCCCGTTCAAGTTCCAGAGCTGGGCCAAGGGATCGTCGATCACGCTGGTCAAATCGGACAATTACTGGGGCACGCCGGCGTCGCTCGACAAGGCCGAGTTTCGCATCGTGCCGGATGCCGCGGCCTATGTGCCGGCGCTGCTCTCGGGCGACATCCAGGCTTTCCCGTTCTTCGATGCCGACAGCGTCGCCCAGGTCAAGGACGACCCGCGCTTCAAGGTGGTGATCGGCGCGACCGAGGGTGAGACCATCCTGTCGATCAACAACAAGAAGCCGCCTTTCGACAAGCTGCAGGTGAGGCAGGCGATCTCTTACGCGCTCGACCGCAAGGCCATCATCGACGGCGCCTCGGCCGGCCTCGGCCAGCCGATCGGCTCGCATATGTCGCCGGCCAACAAGGACTATGTCGACCTCACCGGCCGCTACCCGCATGATGTCGCCAAGGCCAAGGAATTGCTGAAAGAGGCAGGCCTCGAGAACGGCTTCAAGGCGACGCTGAAACTGCCGCCGCCCACCTATGCCCGTCTCGGTGGCGAAATCATCGCCTCGCAGCTTCGCGACGTTGGCATCGATCTGGAAATCATTCCGGTCGAATGGGCACAGTGGCTGGACCAGGTGTTCACCAAGAAGGATTACGACCTGACGATCGTCTCCCACACCGAGCCCAACGACATCGATATCTATTCGCGCAAGGATTATTACTTCAACTACGACAACCCGGCCTTCGACAAGGTGATTGCCGATCTCGGCGTCACCTCCGACGAAGCCAAGCGCAAGGAATTGCTGGGGCAAGCGCAGAAGATCCTGGCCGACGATGCGGTGGTCGGCTTCCTCTATGAATTGCCGAAGATCGGCGTCTGGGACGCCAACCTGCAAGGGCTGTGGGAAAACGCCCCGATCCAGGCCAATGATTTGACCAAGGTGAAGTGGAGCGAGTGATCCCTCACCTTCCATGACCGCCTACCTCCTAAAACGCCTCGCCATCGCCATCGCCACGCTGGTGCTGGCTTCCATGGTGGTGTTCGCCGTCCTGGAGATCCTGCCCGGCGATCCGGCGCGGCTAATGCTGGGCATGAATGCCAGTGCCGACCAGGTCGAGTTGCTGCGCAACCAGATGGGCCTCAACGCGCCGCTGGCTTGGCGCTATCTGCACTGGACGGGCGGCCTGCTCAGCCTCGATTTCGGCCGCTCCTACACCTATTCGGTGCCGGTCATCGATCTGGTGCGCGAGCGGCTGGCCGTCTCGCTGCCGCTGGCGCTGATTGCGCTTGCGCTCTCCACCCTCATCGCGATTCCCGTCGGCCTGTTTTCCGCCAGCCGGCGTGGACGGGCCGGTGATACGATTTCCATGGGCGCCGCACAGCTTGGCGTCGCCGTGCCCAATTTCTGGTTCGCGCTGATGCTGATCTATGTCTTCGCCGTCTGGCTGCGGCTGGTTCCTGCTGGCGGCTTTCCCGGCTGGAGTGCCGGCGTCTGGCCAGCCTTGAAGTCGCTGCTGCTGCCGGCGTTGGCGCTTGCCTTGCCGCAAGCCGCGATTCTGGCGCGCGTCACCCGCTCGGCGCTGATCGAGGTGCTGAACGAGGACTATATCCGTACCGCCCGCGCCAAGGGTCTGCCCTACCGAGCTGTGCTGTGGCGGCACGCGTTGCGCAACGCCATGATTCCGGTGCTGACCATTCTGGGCCTGCAGTTCGCCTTCCTGCTTGCCGGCACCATCATCATCGAGAATGTTTTCTATCTGCCCGGCCTCGGCCGGCTGGTGTTCCAGGCCATCACCCAGCGCGACCTGATCGTCGTCGAAAGCGTCGTCATGCTGCTGGTCGCCGCCGTCATCGCCGTCAATCTGCTGGTCGACCTTTCCTATGCGGTCGTCGATCCGCGCCTGAGAAGCCGGCAATGACACTGCACATCGACATATCAGAAGAGACGTTCGGCAGCATCCTGAGCAAGGCGTTCGGGAATACCGCCTTCGTTGCCGGTTTCGTCATCACCCTGCTGATCCTGGCAATGGCTGTCGTCTCCTATGCCTGGACGCCCTATGACGTCACGAAACTGGTGATATCGGATAAGACGCAAGCGCCCTCGCTGGCGCACTGGTTCGGCACCGACCATTTCGGCCGCGACATCCTGTCGATGGTCATGGTCGGCGCCCGCAATTCGATTGCCGTGGCGCTGGTCGCGGTCGGCATCGGCATGGGGGTCGGCGTGCCGCTCGGCGCCTTTGCCGCGGCACGCGGCGGCCTCGTCGACGAGGCGCTGATGCGGCTGAACGACCTCGTCTTCGCCTTCCCGGCTTTGCTGTCGGCGATCATGATCACCGCCATCTTCGGACCGGGCGCCGTCAACGCCATCATCGCCATCGGCATCTTCAACATCCCGGTCTTTGCGCGCGTCGCCCGGGCCGGCGCGCTGGCGATCTGGCCGCGCGAGTTCATTCTCGCCGCACGCGCCGCCGGCAAGAGCAGCACGCAGATCACAATCGAACATGTGCTGCCCAACATCGCCACGCTGCTTCTGGTGCAAGGCACCATCCAGTTCGCTCTGGGCATCCTGGCCGAGGCCGGGCTTTCCTATCTCGGCCTGGGTGCGCAACCGCCAATGCCGAGCTGGGGCCGCATGCTGTTCGACGCGCAGACCCGCATGGTGGTGGCGCCATGGATGGCGATCTTTCCGGGCATGGCGATCGTTGTCGCCGTGCTGGGGCTGAACCTCCTGGGCGACGGCATCGCCGACATCCTCGATCCGAAATCGCGGCGGCAGCGATGAGCCTGCTCGACATCGAGAACCTGTCGCTGACCATCGGCGACACGCAGATCCTCAAGGGTGTGGAGCTTTCCGTCGCGGCCGGTGAGGTGATGGGGCTGGTCGGCGAATCCGGTTCCGGCAAATCGATGACCGCGCTGACGGTGATGCAGCTTCTGCCCCATGCCGCGCGCGCCAGCGGACGTGTCACATTCGACGGCATCGACATCCTGGCAGCAACCGAGGACCAGATGTGCGCGCTGCGCGGCGACGACATCGGCATGGTGTTCCAGGAGCCGATGACGGCGCTCAATCCGGTCAAGACCATCGGCGAACAGGTTGCCGAAGGCATACGCTGGCACACCAGGGCCAGCCGCGCCGAGGCCGAAGACCGGGCGCGAAAAATGCTCGACCGTGTCGGCTTGCCCGAAGCGAAATTCCCGCTGTCGCGCTATCCGCACGAACTGTCGGGCGGCCAGCGCCAGCGCGTCGTCATCGCCATCGCCTGTGCGCTGAAGCCGAAGCTGCTGATCGCCGACGAACCGACGACGGCGCTCGACGTGGTGCTGCAGGCACAAATCCTTGATCTGTTGCGCGACCTCGTCGCGGAGAGCCGCATGGGCCTGCTTCTTATCTCGCATGACCTCGCCGTGGTGACCGAGATGGCTGACCGCATCACCATCCTGCGCCGCGGCGAGGTGATGGAAGCCGGCGACACCGCACGCACGCTATCCGAACAGCTCCACCCCTACACGCGCCAGTTGGCGCAGGCCTCGATGCATGTGCCGGCGCGCGCCAGGCTCCATGGCATCGAGACGGGCCGCCCTTTGCTTCAGATCGAGGGCGTGACCCGCGACTATCCCGGCCGGCGCACTTCGATGTTCAAGCGCGCGCCTGGTATCCGCGCCGTCGACGACGTCTCGCTGTCGATGGCGCCGAGTCAGTCAGTGGCACTGGTTGGTCGCTCCGGCTGCGGCAAGTCGACGCTCGCCCGCATGATCCTGGCGCTGGATCGGCCGACATCGGGCTCGATCCGGTTCCGCGGCGGGACCATAACCGGCAAGAGCGAAGCCGAGCTGAAGCCGGCGCGACGCGATATGCAGGTCGTTTTTCAAGATCCCTATGGCTCCTTCGACCCGCGCCAGAAGGTGGAAAAACTGGTTGCCGAACCCCTGCATGTGCTGGAGAAAAAGCCGACGCGCGCCGAGTGCCGCGAGATGGTGGCGCATGCCCTGCACGAAGTCGGCCTCGGCATCAGCGACATGGACAAATACCCCCATGAATTTTCCGGCGGCCAGCGCCAGCGCCTGTCGATCGCCCGCGCCATCATCACCCGCCCCAAGCTGGTCGTTGCCGACGAGCCGGTCTCGGCGCTCGATGTCTCGATCCGCGCCCAGATCCTCGATCTGTTCGCAGAGCTCAACCAGAAGCTCGGCATCGCCTACCTCTTCATCACCCACGACCTGACCGTGGCCCGCGCCATCACGGACGAGGTGCTGGTCATGCATGACGGCAAGATCGTCGAGCGCGGCAAGACGAGCGAAGTGCTCGACCACCCGCAGTCCGAGGCTGCCAAGGCGCTTGTCACCGCCGCCCCTGACTTGCACCGGGCGATCGCGGAGCGGCTGCGGGAGCAAGGCTGATCAGGAGAGAAGGCGGCCCGATCACTCCTGCGTCTTGACCACATCGACCGGATTGATATCGAGCAGGTCGAGCGTGCGGCGCAGCAGGCGGATCTCGCTCTCGGCCAGTTGCGAATCCGCCTTGGCGATCTCCGCCATATGTTTGGCCAATTGCCGGCGCCGCTCGACGTCGAGATCGCGGAACAGTGCAATCGCCTGCGAGCCATTGGTCTCGTAGCCGAACTCGTTGAGATATTCGATGACGCTGTCGATGCTGCTTTCCGGAATGCCGAAGGCATCCTTGCAGATGCGCCGGAAGGCAACCATTTCGCTCTCGCTGACCGACCCGTCGGCCAGGATCATGCGAAACAGCATCAGCAGTTCCGCCGATAGGACCGGATCGTCCGCCACCTTGCGCACGCCGGGGTCGCCGTCGAATATCTGACGTATCTGGTCCAGCAATGCGAATGCCATCAGGAGCCTCTTTCCGGGTTAACTACACAAACACAATCCAGGCGCGATGCGCTGGGATAGAGGTAGCGCGGAATCGATCTTGCGCAAACAGGGCGGCCGTGGTCGAACGCCCGATATTTCAGCCAGCCGGACACCCCCATACATCAGATGATCGACCTTAGCATCCAGACCGTCGCCATGCTCGCTTTCGCCGCTTTTGCCGCGGGCTTTGTCGATTCGATCGCCGGCGGCGGCGGGCTGATCACAGTGCCGGCGCTGCTGCTTGCCGGCTTCACGCCGGTCCAGGCGCTCGCCACCAACAAACTGCAAGGCATGTTCGGCTCGGGCTCGGCGACCATCCACTACGCGTCGAAGGGGCATGTCGACCTGCGCCGGCAATTGCCGTCGGCGCTTCTGGCCCTTGTCGGCAGCGCCATCGGCGCCTTGCTGGCGACGATCGTGCCGGGCGACATACTGCGGGCTGCCCTGCCCATCGTGCTGATCGCCATCGCGCTCTACTTCGCGTTCAAGCCCAACATGAACGATGTCGACCGCGCCGAGCGCCTGTCGCCGTTCCTGTTTGGATTGACCTTGGTGCCCGCCATCGGCTTCTACGATGGCCTGTTCGGACCGGGCGCCGGCTCCTTTTACATGCTGGCCTTCGTGGCACTTGCCGGCTACGGCGTGCTCAAGGCGACGGCGCATACCAAATTGCTCAACTTCGCCTCCAACATCGGCGGCTTCATCGTCTTCGCGGCCTTCGGCGTCGTCTACTGGAAGATCGGCCTGATGATGGGCGTCGCCCAGTTCCTCGGCGCTCGCGTCGGCGCCAGCCTGGCCATGCGCATCGGCGCAAGACTGATCAAGCCGCTGCTGGTGATCGTCTGCCTTGCACTGGCGGTGAAGCTGCTGGCCGACCCGGCCAACCCACTGCGTGTCATGATTGGTGTGTGACTACACGCCCTGATAGAATGAGGCTGTTCGAATCATGTTGGAGGAGCCAGACATGAATCTCAGCGCGCCTACCCAGATTGTTTTCATCATTTCCCTTGTTATCGCCATCATCGGCATTCTCGCCGCGCTTGGCATTCTTGCGTTCATTCCAATCGCATCGGTGTGGATTGTTCTCATCGCCTACATCGTACTCGCCGCCGGTTGCTTGATGCGCGGCGCCTGACCATTTCCCTTGAAGTGGGGACGAGGAGCGCCCGGCCAAAAGCCGGGCGCTTTTGATTCCGGCCCTGGGTCTGTTAGATTTGACTGGCGCGAGGATGGCCGATGCCAGTCAAGATGCAACCCCAGCAAGAGCAGGACCGGTCCGTCGCCGGGCGGTTTGAGATGCGCCGGCGCCTGCCCGATCCTCGACTTCAGGGCATTGTGTCGGACATTTGCGGCTATCGCGAAATGGCGCCCGGCCATATGCGCAACGTCGAATATGCGTCGCTCACCGTACCGCTGGTCATCAGCTTCGCCGAACCCTTCGCCATCGGCCTCGGCAAGGCCCCCGGCGACAATGACCGCTTCGCCAGTTTCGCCGCCGGCCTCTTTGCCGGACCGGTGGTGATCGAATCCTTCGGCGGCGCCTGCTGCGTCCAGGTCAACTTCACGCCGCTTGGCGCACACCGTTTCTTCCGCCTGCCGATGAGCGAACTGACAGACAGCATGGTCGTCCTCGACGACGTGCTTGGCGCTCAGGGCTTGGCGCTGCGTGAACGGCTGGGCAATGCGCCGGATTGGACGACGCGTTTCGACATGGCCGAAGCCTTCGTCACCGCCCGTCTCGAGAATGCCGCCGAGACGCCACTTGAAATCGCCTGGGCCTATGACCGCATCATCACATCCGGCGGCCGGACCCGCATTGCATCGATCGCCGAAAGGCTGGGCTGGAGCCGCAAACATCTCGCCGGCAGTTTTTCCAACGCCATCGGCATGGGCCCCAAGACACTGTCGCGCATCGTCCGCTTCAACCGCGCGCTCGGCCTGTCGAGGCAGCAGGCCGTCGACTGGGCCGATATCGCAGCCGATTGCGGCTATGCCGACCAGGCGCATCTGGTGCGCGAATTCCGCGACCTCGCCGGCGAGACACCAACCGGAATCTCGGCCAGGTAACATTTCTTCAAGACGCCGGAACGGCCTTTACCCACAGTGGGGCATCGACCAACCCCGCTGAAGGAGATCGACATGCCCCCCCCCGAAGCGCCCCGCCTCTACCCCGCCTTGCGCTACAGGAACGCGGCAAAGATGATCGACTGGCTGGGCGAAGCCTTCGGCTTCGGCGTCCGGGCCCGCTATGGCGAAGGCGACGTCGTGCACCATGCCGAACTGGTTTTCGGCTCTTCGATGATCATGCTGGGCACCGCGCGCGACGACGACTACGGCAAGATGGTCGGCGAACCTGGCTCAGGCGGCGGCAAGTCGATCTACATCGCCGTCGATGATGCCGATGCCGCCTATGCCAAGGCCAGGAAGGCCGGCGCCACGATCATCCAGGAATTGACCAACCGCGACTATGGCAGCCGCGAGTTCATCTGCCGCGACCCGGAAGGCAACGTCTGGTCCTTCGGCACCTACTGGCCGAAGGCAAGCGACAAGGGCTGAGCCAACCGCGAATTACCGCGCCAGTGCAAAGATCGCGTCGCAGTCGAGATGGGTCTCCAGCTCGGCTGCGACCTCGTCCAGCGCCCGCTCGACCTCGGCTCGGTAGTCGATGCCGCCGCCCTTGATGCCGAGGCTTTCGAGGAATCTTCCGCGAAAGCCGTCGGTGCCAAACAGACCGTGCATATAGGTGCCGATCACCTTGCCATCGGCCGACACTGCCCCGTCATCGATGCCATTGATGACTGCAGACGGCCTCAGCGTATCCGGCCCGGTGGTGCGGCCGAGATGGATTTCATAGCCTTCGAGCGGCAGGTCGAACGGCACCGAACGGGCCCTGACGTTGCGCACCGTCTTTTCCGGCTCCATCACCGTTTCGATGTCGAGCAGTCCGAGCCCTTCGGCTTCGGTGACGCTGCCTTCGATGCCGTCGGGATCGCGCACCATACGGCCGAGCATCTGGAAGCCGCCGCAGATACCGACGACATGGCCGCCGCGCTTGCGATGCGCAAGAAGGTCGCGATCCCAACCGTTCTCGCGGAATTTCAAGAGATCGCCGATTGTCGACTTCGAGCCTGGAATGACCACCAGACCGGCATCGGCGGGCAGCGGCTTTCCCGGCGGCACGAACACCACCTCGACC
>NZ_RZRO01000118.1:0-18722 GCF_003997975.1 Mesorhizobium sp. M7A.F.Ca.US.005.03.1.1 | reverse complement strand
GTGCTGATGCGGCAGGGCAATCTCGACACGGTGCGCCATGCCGAGACGGAGCTCGCCCGGCGCGCCGCGGCTGCCTACGAGCCGGAGTTCCTGTGGCAATGCACGCTGGTCTCAACCTTCGAGCCGTGCGCGATGTGCGCCGGCACGATGTATTGGGCCAATATCGGGCGGCTGGTTTACGGGGTAGAGGAGACCGAGCTCCTGGCGCTCACCGGGGATCACGCGGAGAATCCGACGATGAGCCTCTCTTCGCGCACCGTCCTCGGCTCCGGCCAGAAAAAGATCGAGGTCTTTGGCCCCTTCCCCGAAATCGCCGACGAGATGCTCGCACCGCACCGCGATTTCTGGAAGCGCTGACGGCTTCGTCCCGGTTGGTAAGGTCGATCAATGGCAGCAGTGACTGTCGGATCGCGGTGGGAGTCGCCGCCGCCGTTCAACAAAATCAAAGACTTGTAGAATCAACGATCCGAAGTGGGACGATCTTGTCATGCGTTGCCCGTGGCGAGATCCTTGAGTAGGGCGTGCAGGCCGTGAAAACTCGCACAGTCGCTGCTTTTCTCAAAGACTTAAAGATCCTAAGTGGCTGATATTTAACGCTAAAACAATGGTGAGCGCGATGGGATTCGAACCCATGACCTACTGATTAAAAGTTTGCTGTTCCGACTTTTAGACGGAACCTATAGCCTTTTAATAAGAGCTTGGAACCCTTGGAAATCCGTCATATTGTGCTTGGATAGTTTTTAAGTCCGGGTGCTAGCGTTTTACACAGCGCCCTTATTAGAGGCCTTAGTAAGATGCCAAAAGCGAAGCTCACGACCAAGGGTGACATAGATTCATTGCCCCTCGTACCGACCGGCCAAGAGCACTGGTGGTGCACTGACTTGCGAGGCTTCGGCGTGGTCGTCGGAGCCAGGACAAAAACGTTTGTTGTCCAGCGCGACGTGCGGGGAAAGAGCCGAAGGGTCAGCATCGGGCGATATGGCGACATAACGCTCCAGCAAGCGCGCAAGCGAGCCGAGGAGCTTATGGGCGAGATGCGGGGCGGTGTTGACCCCCTCGCGGAACGCCGTGCCGCTGCCGCCAACAACATGACATTGCTTGAAGCCTGGGAGTTGTATAAGGGCCATCTCGACGCCAAAGAGCGCTCGCCAAAAACCGGCGACGAGTATTGGAAAAACCTCAACCGCTACTGTTCCGATTGGCTTAATCGGCCATTAGCTGAGATCAGTCGCGAGGCCGCCAACGCGCGGCACCGGCTTATCGGCAAGCAGAACGGCAAGTACGCTGCCAACGCCACCATGGTCGCTCTTAGGGCGATTTGGCGGCGTGTCCAAAGGCAGCACCCAGCTCTGGGCGCGCCGCCGACCGAGAACGTGGATTTCTTCGAAGAGAAGCCGCGCAAGACGGTGATCACCTACGACATGCTGCCCGACTGGTGGCTGGGTGCAAACTCAATCGATAACCCCATCCGCCGCGATCTGTATATCTGGCTGCTCTTCACCGGCACCCGGAGTGAGGAAGCGCGGTCGATACGCTGGGCTCAGGTGGACCTAGACACCGGCACCCTGCATTTCCCGATCACGAAGACAGAGGCATTCACCCTACCGCTATCAGACTTCTTGATCGGCCTCCTAAGGTCGCGAAAGGCATGCGAATTCACTATCGCGCAGTTCGGCTCAGACTGCGAATTCGTGTTCCCGGCATCCAGCAAGACAGGGTTCATTGCCGAGCCGAAACTGAACGAAAAGGAAGTCGAGCGTTTCCCCTGCGAATGGACACCACATACCCTGCGCCATACCTTCGTGACGATGGCCGAGAACAAGGTGGCGATTTCTGAAACCCATCGGCGGCTGCTCGTGAACCACGCCATCCCGAAATCAGGTGATGCGCATGCTGGCTACAATCACCCCGAACTGGATGATCTTCGCCGAAGCCAGCAGGCGGTTACGAATGCCTTCAAGGCCGCGATCTGGAAGTTCGCCTATCCGCAACTGCCACTGTAAAATAGCTTTACGAGCATAAAAACGGCGCTATGCTTGCGCTGTAAATTGTCTGTCAGGGCAAGGCGAAAATACCACTGACGGATAGTTCCTGTCGCAGGGAACAGCCCAACTTCGCTTGGCACTTGGGACCAACGCCCATACTGCCGTGATGCCCCTACGGGATGGGGAGCCGGGTTCACTCAATGACCGTAGGCAGGCACGGTCGTCTCGTGAGTGAGAATCCGACCATGAGCGACACTAATCGCGAATACATGAACACCAAGCAGGCTGCCGAGTACCTTGGCTTCTCCACCCAGTTTCTTGAGATCGGCCGCCACAAAGGTTACGGCCCGCCCTATCTGAAGTACCCGCAGGTCGTGAAGTATCGACGCTGTGACCTGGACGAGTGGGCCGCAAAACACCTCCGGCAGCATACCAGTGAGGTGGCATGAAAACGCCGACCCTGTGGAAGCAGGATCGGCGTTGCTCAGAGGTCAACACATGGAGCCAAGTGGTGCGAAACTTCGCTTGGACCAACTCCCAACATACCCGCAAAAACTTGATAAAACAAGGAGTTGCGGCTTATGGGCAACCAATCGCCAGTTAAGATATGGGACCTATTCGGCGGGTCCAATGAGGCTCACGGGCGGTACACCGTCCAAAGGACGAGCGAGCGAGGAAAGGCCGAAGGCAAGGCAGTAACCGAACCCGGCCCAGCAACGCAGGCTATCTGGAACGCCCATCTGGCTGGCACCGGACCTGGGGTTGGTGTCATCCCAATTCGAAGGGATGGAACTGTCCTCTGGGGATGCATCGATGTTGATGTGATTGGCATTGATCATGCTGCTCTCGAACAAGACATTGAAGATCTGAAACTTCCGCTGGTGGTCAGTCGATCAAAGTCAGGGGGCGCCCACGCCTTTCTGTTTTTGAAGGAACCGGCACCCGCTAGTGCGATCCAGCATTATCTCGCGCAATGCTCATCCGCTCTTGGATATGGCGGCTGTGAGATATTCCCGAAGCAAACTGCGGCCACAGAAGAGCAACCGGGCAACTGGCTCAATATGCCGTATTTCTTCGCGGACAAGACCAATCGATATGGCACCCACAACGGCGAGCTACTCGACCTACAAACGTTCGTGGATTTCGCCGCTAGCCGCCGCGTCTTGGCCGACGAATTGGTGCCGCCCCGCCAATTCGAACCGGTCCTAGCAAGCGAACGTTTCCAGTTGCCTGAAATCATCGAGGAAAGCAGCGGTCCCTACCAAGACAGCAAGGGGAAGGACTACTATGGCCGCAACCAGGTTCTTTACCACCACGGCTGTTCGCTGCGCTCAAGGGGCGCTGATGACGCAACGGTGGCATCGAACCTTGCTGAGGTAAACGCAAACCGATGTCGGCCACCCATCGAGCCGCGCAAACTCGATCTCATCATCAGGCAAGTGCAAAAGCTGCCGGTCGGAGAACCAGCACAGTCGAAGAAAGAGACCATCCCCAAGCTGCCGAAACTTGAGCCGGCAGTCTGGCCCGCCCCAGCGAGCATCCCGCGCCTGGACCGCCTGTATGGCCACCACTATGTGCGCGGCTTCGTGTCGGTGACAGCGGGTCCCGGTGGGATAGGCAAAAGCTCGCTCAGCCAAGCTGAAGTTGTGATGATGCTTGCCCACATAGGCATGGTCGAGGGGCGCTTGTCGCCGCGCCCTTTGAACGTCCTGTACGTGAATCTCGAAGACGATCTGGATCAGATTTGGCGGCATTTTCTGGCAACGGCGAGCCACTACGGAATCGACCCGAAGACGCTTGAAGGGAAGCTGTTCGTTCACTCCGGGCAGGATCAGCCCATCAAGATTGCCGAGTTGAAGAAACACGACGTCCGGGTCTGGACCGAACTCGTTGATGAACTGATCCAGTTCGCATTAGCGAACAACATCGACGTGGTGATCTTCGATCCGTTCGTCAGCCTCCATAGTGTCAACGAGAACGACAACGGCCAGATCGACGCCGTGATGAAGGAGTTGGGTCGCCTCGCCAGTAAGGGCAAGTGCGCTGTCGATGTCATCCACCACTCGCGCAAGACAAATGGCGAGGGGCAATCGGTGGAGACAATTCGCGGTGCTCGCTCGCTGACCGACGCGGCTCGCATGGCGCGTGTCATCGACACTATGACCGAAGATGAAGCCGAGAACTTCGGCCTACTTGGCTTCGACGCAAACGGCAGGGAAAAGCCGTCTTATCGCCGATACATTTACGAGCGACCGGCGAAGCAAAACCTAGCCCCGCCAGCTGTCAGCCGATGTTGGTATGTCCTCGTAAGTGTTCCGGTTGGCAATGCCGGAAAGGAGCAGGATCTCGAACCAAGCGACTGGGTTGGCGTCCCGACATCATGGACGCCACCCGAAGGTGAGCCGCTGTTCGAAGACGACAAGCTGCCCGACCTGTTGAAACTGTTCGAAAAGGGCGACCAGAGGGTGAGCGAGAAGGCCAACGATTGGGCCGGATACGCTATCGGGGAATTGCTCGATTACGACATAGGACGCGGCCTGAAATCGGCTGACGTTCTTGCCCGGCATAAGTCGGCGAGAAAGCGCGCGCAGCAGGTAATAGATGAACTCCAGCAGCGCGGGCTGATCATTGAGGAAGATCGCAAAGACAGCAATCGGGAGACACGACCTACGTGGATTTTGACCAGTAGGGAGATACCGTTTTGAAGCCGGTTGCAGCAGTGCAGCAGTCGCGTTTTTTGAGTGCTGCGGCACCGCTGCAGAGCCACGGGGCAGCAGTGCAGCAGTCTAGGACCCCCCTAAAGGGGGGTGTCCATAGTGCTGCAAGTGCTGCTCCTGCTCGTGGCGTTGTTTCCCTGGAAAGGAAGATAATTTCCCCCGATCGCTGCGGGCGGCAAGCTGTCCCCGCTGTTGCGGGCTTGCTTGCATGTGGTGGGCTGGCTAGGTGGGCGCTACAGCGTGGAACGTCCCCCTGCCCGAGTACTGCACTGGACAGCAACGAAACGCGCTGTGGGCGGCTGTATTGCCCAGATTAAAAACACTCGACTGAAGCCGCAATTTGCTGCACCCCTCGCAATATTGCTGACAGAATAAGTGTTAGTTATTCAGTCATCGATGCAAACATCCAAATAAATCCTTGTTTTACAGCGCTTGCGCAGCGTAACGTGTGCTTACATTCAAATCTAACAAGGCTCTTAGCAACTGCATCTGCTGCTGTAACGCGGCGATCAGCCCCGGAAACTCGCCCATGGATGCCCTAGCCGACCAGCCTTCAGCCGAGGGGCAGAAATCCCCGCAGCGCTCCCGGATCGCAAACGGCAGCGCCACTCTGTTAGGCGCAAGAGACGAGCGTTCCCTTTACGTGCGCCGGATGAAGGAAGTCATTGCCGAGCATGTGGATGATCGAGGCGGTCTGGATGCCATGTCAGCCGCCGAGAAGTCCCTGATCCGCCGCGTTGCCGTGCTGACCATTGAGCTTGAGAAGCTGGAGACGCGCTTCGCTGAGGACGAGACGGTCGGCGAGCGCACCCTTGATCTCTACAATCGGACGGCCGGCAACCTAGGGCGCCTGCTAGATCGTCTTGGTCTCAAGCGCAAGGCGAAGCCAGCCCGGACGATAGAGGGGCATATCGCAGCCAAGCGGAAGCAGGCAGCGGCATGAAACCCATCATCTCCATGCGCGAAGCCTTAGCCGACCCGGACCTGTTCGGCACGATCTTAACCGGCGACAGTTGGCTGCCGTGGCGGGTCATGTTGATCGCCTTGATGGGTGAGCCGCTGACGGCAGAAGAGCGTGTCATCTTCACCGCCTTGACCCAGCGCGAGCACGAGCCGCTGTCCCCCGTCGAGGAGTTCTGGGGGATCGTCGGACGCCGTGGCGGCAAGACACGCGCCATGTCCGTCCTCAGTGCCTACTTAGCCGCCCTCTGCGACTGGTCGGACGTGCTGGTCCCGGGTGAAACCGGCAAGCTCTTCTATCTCGGCTACAATCAGAAACAGGCGAACATCGCATTCGACTATGCCAAGTCGATCTTCAACCTCCCCCTGTTTGCGCAGCGCGTCGATAATGTCAGTGCCGACATCATCGCTCTCAAGACCGGCATTGAACTGGAAGTGCGCGCCGCGACATGGCGCGGGTTGCGTGGCGTCACCAGCATTGGCGCGATCTTCGATGAGTTGGCGTTCTTCCAGTCGGAGGAATATTCCGCCAACACCGACAAGGAAATTTTGAACGCGATACGCCCCTCGCTGGCAACGACATCTGGACCCCTGATCGCGATCAGCTCGCCGTTCGCAAAGTCGGGCGAAGTGTTCCAAGCGGTCGAGCGCGACTTCGGCCCGAATGGTGATCCCCTTATCCTTGTCGCGAGGGGTGCAAGCCGCGACTTCAATCCGAGCCTATCGCAGCGTGTCGTGACGCGTGCACTGGAACGCGATGCTGCTGCCGCGCGGGCCGAGTATCTGGGCGAGTTCCGAGAGGACTTGGCGGCCTTTGTGGACCTTGCCGTCGTGCAAGCGTGCGTAGCTGCGGGTCTGGCAGCAATTCTGCCCAACGCTCTGCGCCAGCCCTACACGGCCTTCTGCGACCCGGCTGGCGGCAGTGGCACCGACAGTTTCACGTTGGGCATCGGACATGACGGGCTGGACGACCAGCAGCTTGGAAAAGACCTGATCATTCTGGATTTGGTGGACGAGGTGAAGCCGCCGTTCCGCCCCGAACAGGTCGTGATGAAGTTCGCCGCGACGCTCAAGACGTATGGCTGCGATTCAGTCTATGGCGACAACTACGCGGCTCAGTGGGTCGTCGACGCCTTCGACCGGTATGGCATCCGATACATCAAGTCGCCGCTCAACAAGAGCGAGCTGTTCCTGAACTTTTTGCCGATGTTGAACAGCCGCTCGATCCAGCTTCTGGATCATTCCAAGCTGGTGTCGCAGCTCGTCGGCATGCAGCGCCGCGTGACGAGCGGTGGCCGCGAGACGATCGATCACAACCCCAATGGGCATGACGACGTGGCGAATGCCGTCGCTGGATGCCTGGCTGTCATCGCTCGCAACCGACGTCACACGAAGACCACAACCACAGCCATTCCGATGTGAGGACAGCATGCGCGAAGGCGACGTAGTTCAAACCACGCTGGGCCACAAATGGGTGGTCGCGTTTCTGCTTGATGCTGTTGACATCGAGGGGCTGCATGACGGGCGTCACGCGTTCCTAGTGCGCCCTGAGCCGACACCCTATGGCGACGATATCGTCTACGCGCTGGAGTCGGAGAACGACATCTTCATGGGGTGGCTGGGCACCACGGAGATTGATCAGGGCGACGTGTACACGCTCTACGGTGACGAGCCATTTGCCGTGGTCGAAGAGCGCGACCAGTTCATCAAGTTGCGGCGCGAAAACGGCAGCACCGAATGGATAATGCGCTGGCGCCTCGCCTTCAATCTGATGGTCGGACACGACATCTCCCCCGAGGCTGATTGGACCGAAGCCAAACTGATGGGAGCAATCTGATGACCGTGCAAGTCGGCGATATCGTCGTGGCGGGATCAGGGTTGCGCTGGTGCATCCTGGGCTTCGTTGGCAACCCCAGCGGCGGGCAGGATGCGAAGCTGATCCGCAAAAACTCCGATGGCAGTTTCACCGGCGTCCAAAAGGATGCCGAAATGCTGATCGCGGTGGAAAGCCCTGTCTTCGAGATCGGCGAGCCGGTGACGATCAACGGTCTCAAGGGGACCTTCCAGTGCTTAGAGCGCGAAGAGCATGTCGCGCGCATCATGCTGGCACCCCGCTCCAAGCAATTGGCAAGCGGCGGATTTGTCGAGATTCAGGCGGGCGTGTCTCGCGCCAGCTTCGCCTTGCTCGTCCTTGAAAATAGAAAAGTGTAGGAGAAGTCACATGGCAAGCGTTGCCGAACAGGAACTGAAATTGCACGTCTCGCCCTCCATCGATGAGCGGACGATCGACCATTTCGCCGAGAGGCAGATCGGCAATACGAAGCCCGAACCTGACCTGGAGCATGTCGCTCTATCGGCGGCGATGAAGGTAGCTCGCGAGGAGGCCCACGCGCTGGTCGCTCTCGCTGAGACTGTGTACGGGGACGGGTCGCAGCCGCTAGCTGCCGCCGTGATCCAAGTGGCTAGTGCGGCGCGCAAAAGTGGCGAGCGTGTCGCGGCCCGCTTGCTCGCCGCTCAGGAGAAGGTTGATACGACGATAGCGTCGCTTGAGAAAGTGACGTTTGCGCCCCCACCGGACGCCACGGCTGGAGAGCGGTACGATCAAGAGATTCGGGCCTCGCTGAAGGCACTGACTCCCGATGAACTCGCCAAGGAGATCAACGACGCTCTTGCGAGCAACGATATGGCGCTCATCGGTGCGGTGCTGCGCGCGCCAAGAGTCACGACCGGCATGAAGGCGGCCGAATTGGAATCCCTTCGCCACAGATTCCGCACCCAGCACTTTCCGAGCGAGATGCGCCGTCTGGAGCGTTTGAAGAAAATGCGCGTCGCGTCTGATGTGGGCGGTGGAGCATTCATCAAACTCGTGCAGCAGGCGGGCGACACTACCTTCGCCAATGCCGCCATGGCCGCGCGCTCCAAGCGCGAAAGCGTGCTCGCTGCCCATCAGCAACAGGAGGCATGAGACATGGCCAAGTCAGATCACTACATCGGTGAAGGCCTTCGCCTACGCATGAAGCTCACCAAGACCGACCTTGCGTCGGTGCCGCATGAATACCGCATCGCCTACCGGCCTGTTGACGAGGACGATGACGATTGCGAGGGCTACGATTTGATACTGTGCGTCAGCGCCGCCAACTACGTCACGGAGGCAAAGGCTGAGATCGCCCGCCTCACGGCTTCGCTGGAGACGCTGAAGGTTGAAGGCCCCAAGATGGTGGCGGCTGAAAAGCAGGCGTCACGCGACCACGCCGTCCGTATGACCCTCTTTCATTCGCTCGCAAAAGCTGGCGTCAAACAGGGGCTGATCGAGGGCGCCATGGCGACACTGGAAAGCCAAAATGATTTCGAGGTCGGTGAGTCCGATGGCCGCAAGAAAGAGCGAGTCGTCCATGCTAGGACCGAGCGAGGGCTGTTAACGGTCGACGCGCTGGTCCAGCAGTTCGTGGAGACCGAAGGGGCAGCTTATCTGGAAAGGCGCGCTGCCCCCGCCGGCGGCCATTTCAATCAGCTAAGCCGGGGCTTGAAGTTGCGCCACTAGCCGAAGGGGGCTTCTAGCTGGTGTGTCTTTTGTGAAGCGGTCTAGCGATGGCGGCAAAGGCCATTCGCTCAACGGCTTCCGTTTTCCAGACCCTACCCAGCGACAATTCGTGCTCGTCTTTGGACACACCGTCTCGGCCAGCATAGACTCCAACCATCAATGGCTCGTCGTCCTTGAGCTCGACTTGAACTCCGTCGTCCGAAAACAGCCGGTCTCCCTTTTCGCCCAAATAAACAACGGGCGATCCGGACATTCCTGACTTCGTCATCGCATCAATGTAGAAAGCGGTCGGGTATTCCTTTCCGCCTAGAGTGAGGGATGTCTGAGGTTCCGATGCAATTGACGCTCGTTTCCATATTGGGAACACGCCACCAGCACTAATCCCTTTTGGGTAGCCGAGAACAAAAACCTCTGATCCAACCGCCGGGTAAAAATGGCTGACGTCAGACACCGGTACTGGCCCAGTTTCTGGCGGCGAAGCGCCACGCTTCATTGTCACTTTGCCTCCTGCAATTGAGCGCAGGCTGTGCCCCCTGCTCTTCAATTCCGGCACGTAGCTGTCGATCAGGATAGCAGCAAAGTCATTTTGATTGTCGTTACCTTTGCTATCGATCCAGATCGGTTCATTTCGCTTAAATAACCACACGTCCATTGGTTTGAAAAAAAGCGACTCGTGCTCTCGACCTTTGATGATCCGTTTCTTGGAAAGCGCGACATGAAACTTAATGCGATTGGGAATTGCTGCTGTTGGTGAAAGGCACGCATTGTCGATCGGATTTCTACCGCTCAACACATGCCAATTAGTGATCAGAAAATAGTTGGTCGCGAGGTGCAAAATGAATCCCGTCGCGCTGCTGATGGCCTGATCGTTGAAGTAAGTTTCTATTTTCGTGGTGATGTAACTTAGTGGGCTTCCCATCCAAAAATTTACGATGACAGGCATTTCTTCTTCTCGATGCAGAAAATTACGGGTCTCCCTGCGTAAACTACCGGGCCACATTCCGCAATTCAGCGCCGCCCACACACTTGGGGCGGCGCGCATGGCTCTATGGCTTGGGACGGTGGTTTTGGCCGATTAGCTACTGCTAGGCCTTTGTGGCCTGCTTCTTTTTGAATCTCCGGAAGCGAGCGTCGGCCCGTTCCAGATAATCGCGAAACTTTGCCGGCCTCCCTCCAGTGGCATTGAGGCCGAGGATAAGAACTTCCGCACCTTTGGCAGTCGTGAGGCATCCGACGAACCCTTCGGCATTCGGAAATTCGCCGAAAACCAAAAGCCTGTGGGATGAACCGTCCGAGTTGTCGCTGAGGGCGAACTCCCGAGAATAGCTTTTCATAGGCACACACTCCTACTTCATCCGGGATTTTGAAGAGGGGTTGCCGGGGAACTCGCGGACAATCGTATAGCGCGGACCAGCCGAGTCAATGCATTCCACCGGCACGCTGGCCAGCCATTACTAAATCGTTATTAAAGACACAAAGGAATTCAAAAAGACCGGTCGCCAAATCTCCGCAAAGCCTTGCGCTGCTTGGGTTTGGGAGTGGTGAGCGCGATGGGATTCGAACCCATGACCTACTGATTAAAAGTCAGTTGCTCTACCGGCTGAGCTACGCGCTCCCGCGGGCGAAAGGCGGCCCTCGAAATTGCGCGGAACATAGGGAGAGTGCCTCGACCGGTCAACCGGAAAAAGAGGTCTCGCAAACACGGGCGGCTTCGCCCTGTCGCGGCACTTGTCCCACGCGCTGTCGGGGGGAGAACGGCCAAGGAACGCTGCCATTTATGCCTGACGGTGGCATCCAGTCTGGGGAACAATTGTATGCGCCGCTCGTTTTTCGGGCACAGGGACGTCCGCCAAACCATCGAGGAGAAGACCAATGAACAGAATCACAACGAGCCTGCTGGCGACCGCTCTCTCCGCCACATTCGTTGCGGCGGAGGCGGTGTCGGTTAATGCCCAACCGAACTATGTGCCGCAGTCCCAGGTCGCGGTGCCGGATGTACAGACAGTCCAGTACCGGGAGTGGCGCAAGGACCGCTACAATCGCAATTTTTCGCGTGACCGCACTTTTTCCCGCAATCGCGGCATGTATTGGAATGGCCATCGCGGCTATCGCGAATATCGCCCCGGCTACCGTCGTCACGGCGATTATTGGTTCCCGCTTGCGGCCTTCGCTACCGGCGCGCTGATTACCGGGGCAATCATCAACAATGAAAACAACCGCGTCTACGGGGGTAACGCCCACGTCCAGTGGTGCTACGACCACTATCGCAGCTACCGTACTTCGGACAACACGTTCCAGCCGAATTACGGCCCTCGCAGGGAGTGCCGCTCGCCTTACTGATCCGAAGTGTGAGTACCGAGTAAAAATGGCCTGCGCCGGCAACGGCGCGGGCCATTTTTCGACGTGCCCAGGCGCGAGAGTGCTGGTCAGTTCGCCCAGCTGATACTTTTGAAAATCAAATAGAGCGCTCCACCCTCACCACGCGGTGAGCGATACGCACCGAGAGCATGGCAAATTCGAACCATTGTTCCCGTCAATTCCCAACCCAGCGCTTCCAGGTCATTGCCGGCGTTGGGCACATAGGCCTGGGCCAACTCATCTATGCTGTTCTTCTCGCCGAAGGAGCGAACCAGCTTGGCGTCGCTGAGAAGCTCGCTGGGCAAATTCGAATTTGCCCAAGCCCACAGCCAATTGCTGGCCTTGGCGCTCGTGGAGCCTGCAATCTGGATCTCAGTGACGATCTTGACGCCTCCTTCATCCGAGAACAGAAGCTTTCCGGCCGTGAGGTCATAGTCATAGCGTGACCAACTGCCGAGGCGAAAATCTCTATGCAAGCGGTCATTCTTGGCATGCAGTTGCTCAACGGCCGTCGCGCCAAGCAGGATACCAGTCTGGCTTCATTCTCCTCTCACCCTGATGGCTGCTCACTACACGCTCAGCGTCCGGCGCACAGCATCGCGCCAACCAGCAAGTTTGGCTGCGCGCGCGGAGCCATCCATGGCCGGCTGGAACCTCCGCTCGAGCGCCCAGCTCTTCGCGAATTTCTTGGCATCCGGCCACACGCCTGCCTTCGACCCGGCGAGCCACGCGGCACCCAGCGCCGTCGTCTCCAGGATGGTCGGACGGTCGACCGGCGCGTCGAGGATGTCGGCCAGCCTCTGCATGGTCCAGTCCGACGCAACCATGCCGC
This sequence comes from Mesorhizobium sp. M7A.F.Ca.US.005.03.1.1, assembly GCF_003997975.1. Classification (NCBI taxonomy): domain Bacteria; kingdom Pseudomonadati; phylum Pseudomonadota; class Alphaproteobacteria; order Hyphomicrobiales; family Phyllobacteriaceae; genus Mesorhizobium; species Mesorhizobium sp. M7A.F.Ca.US.005.03.1.1. Next base: position 6,329 of record NZ_RZRO01000118.1, on the reverse strand, counting down.
CGTCGACCCGCAGCACGGTCTTGGCCGAAGCTCCCTTCCAGTCCTTACGCATGGCGTCGAGCAGGTCGCGCGTCTGGTAGGCGACGGATTCGAGTGCGGCGCGGGCGAATTCCGCCGGCCCGGAATTGCGCGTCAGCCCGAAAATGGCACCGCGTGCCTCGGCGTCCCAATGCGGCGCGCCGAGCCCGACGAAGGCCGGCACCAGGTAGACGTTTTGCGTTGGATCAGCCTCGGCAGCCAGCTTGCCGCTTTGCGCGGCCTTGCCGATCACCTTGATGCCGTCGCGCAGCCATTGGACCGCGGCGCCGGCAATGAAGATCGAGCCCTCCAGCGCATAAGTGGTCTTGCCGTTCAGCCTGTAGGCAATAGTGGTCAAGAGGCGGTTCTTCGAACGCACAAGGTCGCTGCCGGTGTTGAGCAGCGCAAAGCAGCCCGTGCCGTAGGTGGATTTCATCATGCCCGGCTCGAAACAGGCCTGGCCGATGGTCGCCGCATGCTGGTCGCCGGCAACACCGAGGATTCTTATCTCGGCGCCGAAGAGATTTTTCTCCGTGATTCCATAGTCATCGGCGCAATCTTTTACCTCGGGGAGCATTTTTGCCGGGATGTTCAGTATCGACAGCAGTTCGTCGTCCCAGGCATTTTTCTCGATGTTGTAGACCAGCGTGCGCGACGCGTTGGTGGCATCCGTGGCGTGGACCTTGCCGCCGGTCAGACGCCAGATCAGGAAGCTGTCGATGGTGCCGGCGAGCAGCTCGCCCTTCTCGGCGCGCTTTCTGGCGCCCTTAACCTTGTCCAGCATCCAGGAGATCTTGGTGCCGGAAAAATACGGATCGAGCAGCAGGCCGGTCTTTTTGGTGAATGTCTTCTCCAGCCCCTGCTTCTTGAGTTTCTGGCACAGCGGCGCGGTGCGCCGGTCCTGCCAGACGATGGCGTTGTGGATCGGTTTGCCGGTCGCCCTGTCCCAGATAACGACGGTTTCGCGCTGGTTGGTGATGCCGATCGCGGCCACGTCGGATGCATCCCGGCCGGCCTTTTTCAGCGCCGCCTTCACGGTCGACACCACGCTCGCCCAGATATCCTCGGGATCGTGCTCGACCCAGCCGGAGGCCGGGTAATGCTGGGTGAACTCCTTCTGTCCGCTGCCGACGAGCTTCATCTGGCCGTCGAACAGGATCGCCCGGGTCGAAGTCGTGCCCTGGTCGATGGCAAGGATGTATCCGGTCATTCTGCCTCCCCGCTTATTTTTTACACAAACAGGGGAGACGGCAAGATGCCGCCTCCCCTTATTCTCATGATGCAGGCGCGAACGCCGGCACCAAGGTTACTTCTGCCAGCTCTTCACCAGTTCGTCGTAGTTGATGGTGATCGGCTTTTCCTTCTCGTTCTCGATCTTCAGCTGAGGAGCGAGATTGCCTTTCTTGACCGCGTCGGCGTTCCAGTAGGCGAGGTCATGCTCTTCGGCCATCTTCGGGCCGATATCGCCCTGGACGCCCGATTTCTCGATGCGGCTCATGACCTTCTCCTGCTCGCCGCAGAGCGAGTCCATCGCTTCCTGCGCCGTCTTGGCACCCGACGACGCATCGCCGATCGCCTGCCACCAGAGCTGTGCCAGCTTTGGATAATCAGGCACGTTGGTGCCGGTCGGCGACCACTGGACGCGGGCCGGCGAACGGTAGAACTCGATCAGGCCGCCGAGCTTCGGAGCCCGCTCGGTGAAGCTCTTGTCGTGGATCGTGCTCTCGCGGATGAAGGTCAGGCCGACATGGCTTTTCTTCACGTCGACAGTCTTCGAGGTGACGAACTGCGCGTAGAGCCAGGCGGCCTTGGCGCGGTCGGTCGGGGTCGACTTCATCAGCGTCCAGGAGCCGACGTCCTGATAGCCGAGCTTCATGCCGTCCTTCCAGTAGACGCCATGCGGCGACGGCGCCATGCGCCACTTCGGCGTACCGTCGTCGTTCAGCACCGCCTTGGCGCCGGCATCGACCATCGAAGCGGTGAAGGCGGTGTACCAGAAGATCTGCTGGGCAACCGCGCCCTGCGCCGGAACCGGGCCGGATTCGGAGAAGGTCATGCCCTGGGCTTCCGCCGGAGCGTAGGCCTTCAGCCAGTCGAGGTATTTCTGGATCGAGTAGACGGCGGCCGGGCCATTGGTGTCGCCGCCGCGCGCCGTGCAGGAGCCGACCGGACGCGAATTCTCGTCGACCTTGATGCCCCACTCATCGACCGGCAGACCGTTCGGCAGGCCCTTGTCGCCATTGCCGGCCATCGACAGCCAGGCGTCGGTGAACCGCCAGCCGAGCGACGGGTCCTTCTTGCCGTAGTCCATGTGGCCATAGACCTTCTTGCCGTCGATCTCGCGGCCGGTGAAGAACTCGGCGATGTCCTCATAGGCAGACCAGTTGACGGGAACGCCAAGGTCGTAGCCGTACTTGGCCTTGAAGTCCGCCTTGTTCTTCTCGTCGTTGAACCAGTCGTAACGGAACCAGTAGAGGTTCGCGAACTGCTGGTCGGGAAGCTGGTAGAGCTTCTTGTCCGGAGCGGTCGTGAACGAGGTGCCGATAAAATCCTTCAGGTCGAGGTTCGGGTTGGTGACATCCTTGCCCTCGCCCGCCATCCAGTCGGTCAAATTGCGCACCTGCTGGTAGCGCCAGTGGGTGCCGATCAGGTCGGAATCGTTGACCCAGCCGTCATAAAGGTTCTGGCCCGTCTGCATCTGGGTCTGGATCTTCTCGACGACGTCGCCTTCCTGGATGACGTCATGCGTGATCTTGATACCGGTGATGGCGGTAAAGGCCGGCGCCAGCACCTGCGATTCATACTGGTGCGTGGCGATGGTTTCCGAAACGACCTTGATGTCCATGCCGGCGAAAGGCTTTGCGGCATCGATGAACCACTGCATTTCGGCTTCCTGGCCAGCGCGGTCGAGCGTCGAGAGCGGGCCGATTTCCTTGTCCAGGAAAGCCTTTGCCTCGTCCATCCCGGCATAGGCATTGCCCACGCCCAGCAACAGGACAAGGGCCGTCGTTGATGTTAAAAATTGCCTTCGCATGTGTTTCCTCCACAGTTTTAAGGTTCAAGTGCGATCTGGAGCGGCCGCCGGCACGCGGTCGCTCCAACAGTTTCCCCCTCTATACGTAGCGGAACACGCCAATGGCGTAGACCACGGAGAGAGCGAGAGCCCACCACAGGTTGGATCCGACAAGACCCAACCAAGCGAGATGGATAAAGGCGCTGCCAAGCAGCGACAGGAAAAGACGGTCGCCGCGCGTTGTCTCGAAGCGCAGCACGCCGACGCGCGGATTGCCGCCCGGCGAGGCGTATTCCCACGCCGCCATGCCGCAAAGCAGCAGAAGGATGGTCCCGAAAAAGGCCGCCGTCGGCCACGTCCACGCCATCCAGGTGAGGTCGAAATTCATCGTCAAACCCTCCCCAGGGCGAAGCCCTTGGCGATATAATTGCGCACAAACCAAATGACGAGCGCGCCGGGGATCAACGTGAGCACGCCGGCGGCGGCGAGCAGGCCCCAGTCCATGCCAGCGGCCGAAACCGTGCGGGTCATGGTGGCGGCGATCGGCTTGGCGTCGGTGGTGGTCAGCGTACGGGCGATAAGCAGTTCCACCCACGAGAACATGAAGCAGAAGAAGCAGGCCACGCCGATGCCGCTGGCGATCAGGGGCATGAAGATCCTGACGAAGAAGCGCGGGAACGAATAGCCGTCGATATAGGCGGTTTCGTCGATTTCCTTCGGCACACCCGACATGAAGCCTTCGAGGATCCACACCGCCAGCGGCACGTTGAACAGGCAGTGCGCCAGCGCCACCGCAATGTGCGTGTCGATCAGGCCGAAGGCCGAATAGAGCTGGAAGAACGGCAGCGCGAACACCGCCGGCGGCGCCATGCGGTTGGTCAGCAGCCAGAAGAACAGGTGCTTGTCGCCGAGGAAGCGGTAGCGCGAGAAGGCGTAGGCTGCCGGCAGCGCGGCAGCCACCGAAATCACCATATTCATCACCACATAGGTGATCGAGTTGATGTAGCCCGAGTACCAGGAGGCGTCGGTGAAGATGGTGACGTAGTTGGCGAGCGTCGGCTGGTGCGGATAGAGTGTCAGCGAGGAGACGATCTCGGCATTGGTCTTGAAGCTCATGTTGATGAGCCAGTAGATCGGCAGCAAAAGCACGACGATGTAGATCGTCGGCACGATCCACCACCAGCGCGATTCCTCGCCGCGTTTGCGCATCAGCCGGGCGACCTGATCCTGCGACAGTGTGCTCGCCAGTTTGCCCGCTGCTGTGGTCTCGCTCACTCTATCGGCTCTTTCGTTGGCGCCGGTCATCTCAGCGCTCCGCGTCGTAGTTGGTCATCACGGTGTAGAAGACCCATGACAGCAGAAGGACGATGAGGAAGTAGACCAGCGACATGGCTGCGGCCGGACCGAGGTCGAACTGGCCGAGCGCGGTCTTGACGAGGTCGATCGACAGGAATGTCGTCGAGTTGCCGGGACCGCCGCCGGTCACCACGAAGGGTTCGGTATAGATCATGAATGAGTCCATGAAGCGAAGCAGCACGGCGATCAGCAGCACCCTGTTCATCTTCGGCAGCTGGATGTAGCGGAACACCGCCCAGCGCGAGGCGCCATCGATCTTGGCCGCCTGATAGAAGGCATCCGGAATGGAGACCAGGCCGGCATAGCAGAGCAGCACGACGAGGCTGGTCCAGTGCCAGACATCCATGATGATGACGGTGACCCAGGCATCGAACGGGTCCTGCACATAGTTGTAGTCGATGCCGAGCGCGTTGACGTAGTAGCCGAGCAGGCCGATGTCGTTGCGGCCGAAGACCTGCCAGATGGTGCCGACGACGTTCCACGGAATCAGCAGCGGCAGCGCCATGAGCACCAGGCAGACCGGCACGCCCCAGCCCTTTTTCGGCATGTTGAGCGCGATGAAGATGCCGAGCGGCACTTCGATCGCCAGGATGATGAAGGAGAAGATCAGGTTGCGGACCATCGCTTCCCAGAAGCGGCTGGAAGACAGCAGTTCCTCGAACCACTCGGTGCCGGCCCAGAAGAAGACGTTGTTGCCGAACGTGTCCTGCACCGAATAGTTGACGACGGTCATCAGCGGGATGACCGCCGAGAACGCCACCAGCACCAGCACCGGCAGCACCAGGAACCAGGCCTTGTTGTTCCAGGTCTTTTCCATCTATGCCCCCATCTCGACGCGCCAGGAATCGGCATAGATGTTGATGCCGGCCGGCTCGAACCGCACCTTCGGATCGGCCGGCACGGTCTCGTCCTCGCCGATGACGGCCGCAATCTCGCGGCCTTCGAGCTTGGCGCGGACCACCTTGTGGCGGCCGAGATCCTCGACCTTGCTCACCTGCACGGCCATGCCGTCGCGGCCAAGCCGGACATATTCGGGACGGATGCCGAGTTCGATGGCGCCGCTGCCCGCTTTTGGCGCGCCCGGCAGTTCGATGCGCTGCGAGCCGAGCGTCGCCGTCTTGCCGTCGATGGCCACCGGCATGACGTTCATGCCGGGCGAGCCGATGAAATAACCGACAAAGGTATGGCGTGGCCGTTCGAACAGTTCGGCCGGCGTGCCGATCTGGACGATGCCGCCGTCATACATGACCACGACCTGGTCGGCGAAGGTCAGCGCCTCGGTCTGGTCGTGGGTCACATAGACCATGGTGTAGCCGAAGCGGCGGTGCAGCTGCTTCAGCTGCGAGCGCAGCACCCATTTCATATGCGGGTCGATGACGGTCAGCGGCTCGTCGAACAGGATGGCGTTGACGTCGGAGCGCACCAGCCCGCGGCCGAGCGAGATCTTCTGCTTCTGGTCGGCGGTCAGGCCCCTCGCCTTCTTCTTCGCCCAGGACGCCAGGTCGATCATCTCCAGCGTCTCGCGCACCTTGCGGTCGACATCGGCTTCCGGCACGCCGCGATTGCGCAGCGGGAAGGCCAGATTGTCGTAGACGGTCATGGTGTCGTAGATGACCGGGAACTGGAACACCTGCGCGATATTGCGCTCCTGCGTCGACAAATTGGTCACGTCCTTGCCGTTGAACAGCAACTGACCGTGCGACGGGTGCAGCAATCCCGAAATGATGTTGAGCAGCGTGGTCTTGCCGCAGCCCGATGGCCCGAGCAGCGCATAGGCGCCGCCGTCCTCGAAGGTGTGGTGCACTTCCCTGAGCGCGAAATCGGCATCCTTCCGAGGGTTCGGCAGATAGGAATGCCTGACATGGTTGACGTCTATGCGTGCCATATCTTTCCCCTCAAGCCGCCAGCTTCGGCGCGGCCACGGCACGGCCGTGCTCGTCGA
>NZ_RZRO01000117.1:0-18955 GCF_003997975.1 Mesorhizobium sp. M7A.F.Ca.US.005.03.1.1 | reverse complement strand
GCGCAGTCGTACCGACCAATTCGGCCGGCGTAGCGGAGTCAAGATCGGGGCCCCGAAAACGGGCGGTTCTCTGGAATGATCCATCCTTGTTAAGCACCACGCCCGGTGCAACAAGTGCCGCCCAGGGCAGGTAGTCGGCCAAACTGGACGGGCGTCTACGGTATTCGGCGAGGTTCATCATGAGAAAAGCCTCTCAGCATCCAAAATGCGCGGGATAGCGAAGGTGCCGGCGAACGACGTCGACGAACTGCGCATCGCGCTTGGCCGCCCAGGCGGCGGCGAAATGCCCGATCGCCCAGATGACAAGGCCAACGATCCAGAGCATCAAACCCAGGCCGACCGCACCGGCCAGCGTGCCGTTTGCGATGGCGACCGCACGCGGCGCGCCGCCGAGCAGGATCGGTTCGGTGAGCGCTCGATGCACGGGTGCGAAAAACCCGCGGACTTCGTCGTCCATCAGATCAGCGCTCCGCCGCCGAAAGAGAAGAACGACAGGAAGAACGAGCTCGCCGCGAAAGCGATCGACAGTCCGAACACGATCTGGATCAGGCGCCTGAAGCCTCCGGACGTGTCCCCGAAGGCGAGCGAAAGGCCCGTGACGATGATGATGATCACCGCCACGATCTTGGCGACCGGTCCCTCGACAGATTCGAGGATCTGCTGAAGCGGTTCTTCCCACGGCATGGAAGAGCCCGCGGCGTGGGCAGGCGCGATCATCATCGCGGCGACGGCAATCGTTGCTGAGATTGGGAGCGCCGCACGAACCTTGCGGATGGACGATGACGTGAAGCGGATCTGATTCATTCTGGAGCTCCATGAGGGATTGGGGATTGGCGATTGATTTGGTTGTCGAGCTTGGCTTCGAGCGTGCGGTAATCGCCGGTGTCGGGATCCAGCCCTTCCACCCAGGCGATCTCCACGAGGCGACGCCCAGCGCCCCGGCCAGCAAGGACCGCGATGAGGTCGATGGTTTCGGCAATGAGCGCGCGTGGGACCACGACGACGGCCTCCTGAATGAGCTGCTCGAGACGGCGCAGTGTGCCAAGGGCGGAACTGGCATGGATGGTGCCGATGCCGCCGGGGTGGCCGGTGCCCCAGGCTTTCAGCAGATCAAGTGCCTCGGCGCCGCGCACTTCGCCAATCGGGATGCGGTCGGGGCGAAGCCGCAACGACGACTTCACCAGATCGGACAGGGAGGCGAGACCGTCCTTTGTGCGCAACGCAACCAGATTTGGCGCGGCACACTGCAGTTCGCGCGTGTCCTCGATCAACACGACGCGGTCAGCGGTTTTAGCCACCTCCGCCAACAGCGCGTTGACCAGAGTCGTCTTGCCGGTCGACGTTCCGCCTGCGACCAGCACGTTTTTCCTTCTTTCGACGGCAAGCCGCAGCACCTCAGCCTGGCACCCAGTCATGATGCCGGCGGTGACGTAATCCTCGAGCGCGAACACGGCGACGGCGGGCTTTCGAATTGCGAACGTTGGTGCCGCGACGACAGGCGGCAGCAGGCCCTCGAAACGTTCGCCGGTTCCGGGCAGTTCGGCCGACACGCGCGGCGCACCCGCATGCACTTCGGCGCCGACATGGTGGGCGACCAGGCGGATGATGCGCTCGCCGTCGGCCGCGACCAGCAGTTCATCGGTGGCGCAGAGCCCTTCCCTCAGCCGGTCGACCCAGAGGCGTCCGTCCGGGTTCAGCATCACCTCGACGATATCAGGAGCTTCGAGGAAGCGGGCTATGGCCGGCCCAAGCGCCGTGCGCAGCATACGCGCGCCGCGCGACACCGCTTCCCTGCCAGAATGATGACTGCCTGCCACGATGATCCCCGTTCACTGCGGCGAGCCTGCTCGTGCCGCGGTCGGGGATGATTAGAAGAGGCATGAACAGTAGCCTTGCAACAGGCAAAACGGTCCATCGCAACGCGGCGTGCAGAGACTTGCGGAATGCGGTGCGGCGATCTCGCCAGCTTGCCGCCACTATCTATCCCAACGGGGAATCGTCCGCGTCGGCCGGCGACGCCGGCGGGACATCATCAGCGATTTCCTGTCTGAGCTTTGGTCCCTTGCTCAGCCTGCGGCCAAGCGCGTCAACGAACGCGTCGTACCGCTGCAGGCCTTTCGCGCGGGCTTCGGCCTGCGCGGATTCCGGCAATGCCGGGGTCGAGTTGAGCCAGAAGCGGACGAACAGCGCCAATGTTTCGATGGCAATGCCGACATCGCGCTCGACTCGCTGTACCCGCCGGTCGATCTGGTCGAGGCGCCTGGTGACAGCTGCCTCCTTCCGCTCCTCGGCATCCGGTGACAGGAACGAGGCGATCGCGGCCTCGGCGATCAGCGACAGCGACACATCGCGGCGTGCCGAATAGTCGGCAAGCGCGTTCATGACGTCGGGATCGAGATAGGCCGAAAGCCGTCGTTTCTTCGCGTCCTTCACGTTCAAAGCCCGATGCCGTCATCGGGATCGAGGGCGGCCTGCCGCGCAGCACGCCGCATGGCCTGATCGACCGCGCGTCGACGCAGCGCGTCATCATCGAGTTCGTCGCGGTCCAGCTCGAACTCGTCGTTGTGCTGTGCCGTTTGCAAAGGCGCAATGTCCTCCTGCTCGGGAAGTTCCGGCTGACGGCGGATGCCGCCATTTGCCGGATCCTCATCCTGCGCATCCGCAGAGTGCCCGGATTGGGCAGGATTGCCTTCCGGCACCGCTGGGACTGTTGTGCCGGTCCAGTCATCCGGGCGCGATGTCCCTGAGATCGTTTCCGGCTTCGGTGGCGACAGGACACGCCCGGCCAGGCGTGGATCGGCGAAATAGCGCACTTTGTTCGCCCGGATGGGGAACAGGCCCGAGACCATGATGATGGCATCGGTCGGCGGAAGCTGCATGATCTCGCCGGGCGTCATCAGGGCCCGCGCGGTCTCCTGCCGCGAGACCATCAGATGCCCGAGCCAGGGCGACAATCTGTGCCCGGCATAGTTTTTCATGGCCCGCATCTCGGTTCCCGTGCCGAGTGAGTCGGAGACGCGCCGGGCCGTGCGCTCGTCATTGGTGGCAAAGCTCACCCGCACATGGCAGTTGTCCAGGATGGAGTTGTTCGGACCGTAGGCTTTTTCGATCTGGTTGAGCGACTGGGCAATCAGGAAAGACTTGATGCCATAGCCCGCCATGAAGGCGAGCGCACTTTCGAAGAAATCGAGCCGGCCGAGCGCCGGAAACTCGTCGAGCATCATAAGCAGACGATGCCGTCGATCCTTCGCATGAAGGTCTTCCGTCAGCCTTCGCCCGATCTGGTTCAGCACGAGCCGGATGAGCGGCTTGGTACGGCTGATGTCGGAGGGCGGCACGACAAGATAGAGTGTCGCTGGCCGCTCGTCCTCGGCCAGATCAGCGATACGCCAGTCGCAGCGAGACGTCACCTTCGCCACCACCGGATCGCGGTAGAGACCCAGAAAGCTCATGGCCGTCGAGAGCACGCCGGAGCGTTCATTCTCCGACTTGTTGAGCAGCTCGCGAGCTGCCGACGCCACGACCGGATGCGGGCCGCCCTCCCCGAAATGCCGCGTCAGCATCATGGTGCGCAATGTCGTTTCGATCGGCCGTTGCGGGTCCGAGAGGAAGTTGGCAACTCCGGCAAGCGTCTTGTCCGTTTCGGCATAGAGAACGTGCAGGATGGCACCGACCAGCAGCGCGTGGCTGGTCTTCTCCCAATGGTTTCTGCGTTCCAGTGAGCCCTCGGGATCAACCAGCACGTCGGCGACGTTCTGCACGTCGCGGACCTCCCATTCGCCACGCCTCACTTCCAGCAAAGGGTTGTAGGCAGCAGATGACTCATTGGTCGGATCGAAGAGCAGGATGCGGCCAAAGCGCGCTCGCCACCCGGCGGTCAGTTCCCAGTTTTCTCCTTTGATGTCGTGGACAATCGCGCTGCCGGGCCATGTCAGCAGAGACGGAACGACAAGGCCAACACCCTTGCCACTTCGGGTCGGCGCGAAGCACAAAACGTGTTCTGGGCCGTCTTGGCGGAGATAGTCGCCGTCCAGCTTTCCAAGCACCACCCCATCCGGACCGATCAACCCAGCGGCTTGGATCTCCTTGCCGGTCGCCCACCGCGCCGAACCATATGTGGCGGCGTTCTTCGCCTCACGGGCCCGCCATACCGACATGCCGATGGCCACAGCGATCGCGATAAAGCTGCCGCTCGACGCGAGCAGTGCACCCTCTAGAAAAATCTCTGGCGCATAGGCATCGTAGAAAAACCACCACCAGAAAAAGGCCGGCGGCGGATAGATGGACTGGCCGGCAAGCTCGAACCACGGATCACCGAGTTCAGGCTGGAAACCAAGACGCCACGCGGCCCACTGCGTCGCGACCCACATAGTGACGAGCACGATCAGAAGCACGGCAAGAAGCTGCCCCCACAATATCCTGGTCGCCGGCACGTCTCATCTCTCTGGCAGAGGATCGGGAATCTACAGAAATATCGAATTTCCGCATAGGCAAGAACTCAAGACAGATTACCGAACCGCGGCGTAGCCCGACCTAAACGGACGTGCAGTGTGCGGGGCCATTCCTACTGATCGAGAAGTGATTGCGCAGACACCTATGCCGTCTGGTGTGTGCGTCGCCATGACGGGAGTTTCGGAATGACTACAACGGAACCGCAAGCAGACCGACAGCTTCTGGCAGCAATCTTCGATTGCGGGCATCCAGTTTAGCGTGGGCGTGGTGTTCACGATAGGAATCGGAAGGGTCGTCAAACTGTAGCCGCTTGCATGACGCGTTTAGTCTTGTCCATTGCCAAAGGCGTAGCGCCGTCGCAATCCAAAAGCTGGTGGACTGCCGTTGTAAGGGGCCGGTATCAGCTCTCCACATCTGGTCCGTTTGGTGATCCCGCCACGACGATTGCACCCCATTCCCGGGGTGCTACATCAGCAAACGACTGTGAAAAGGTCCAATTGTGGCCGGCGAGGTCACGGCAGGAATATTGACGCTCGCCATAGGGATGGCTCGTTGGCCTGCTGAGAATAGCTGCGCCATGCCGCGCGGCTCGCCTGTGGTGCGCGTCGACATCCTCGACGCGTACCATCACTGCGAATGGCCCACCTGTCCGCGTCAATCCTCCAGACTTCAATTCTGTGACGACGACGGCGCCGTCTGCGAAGCCGAGCTGGGCACGGTGATTGCCGATCATCAGCCGTATTTCGAAGCCGAAGGCCTCGCAAAGCCATTGGCTGGCCGTCTCGACATCAGGATACGAAAGCACCGGTATGACCGTGCTCGTGGGCATCGAGCGATTTTCGATCATGGTCATCTCCTATGCTGCCTTGAAAGGATTGAAGGCTCTCAGCGAAGAGCCTTCAACTATAGGGCGACCAACATTGTTGGCGAGGGCCATTATAGGGCTGGTAGGTGTTGTCCCAGGCGCGGTAGGAGACGTAGCGCTCGTAACACCAACGCACATGCGCTGCTTCCAATCGGACCGCCGGACTTGGCGCTACCGGTGCGACGGTCGCCGCCGCGACACCGGCGGCAAAGGCAGCGGCGGGGAACCAGTAGCCGTTGTAATAGCGATAACCTGGCCGCACGCGGACATAGCCGCGATAGCCATTGTAGTAGTATCCGCCGCCGACGACGTAGAAACCGCGCTGAAACCAGACCGGCGTCGGCGCTGTAGTGACCGATGCCGGGGTAGTGGCCGGCACGACAGGCAAGGCCTCGGCCGGCGAGGCGAGCACCGTGGCGCCAATCATCAAACTGCAAAACGCCGTGATTGTCCGTTTCATCTTTTCACTCCTGTTGAATGGGGTCGACGGGTTCGGGGATTACTGACGTCGGAGCGCCCGCAGTTCGGAGATCGAAAGCGCGCCATCGCCGTTCTTGTCCGCCTGCAGCAGCCGGTCGGGAATGAAGGCGGCAAACTCGTCGCGCGAAATCTTGCCGTCGCCATTGCGGTCGATGCGGCCGGCCTGGGCCTGGAAGCCGGCGAATTGCGTGGCCTGGAAGTCGCGCTTCGACTTCACCCGTTCCACTGCCCCGCGCACTTCGTCCGCATCGAGCAAGCCATTGTGGTTGGCATCCATCCGGTCGAACATCTGCGCCCGCGCGGCCTGGATTTCGCCGAACTCGAGCTTGCGGTCGCCGTTGGTGTCTATGCGCCGGAAGAGTTCCCTGGCACCGCCGTCAGCCGCACAGGCGCTGGCGGTGCAGAACAGCACGCCAGCAAGAGCCATGACGATCTTGTTCATATTGATCTCCGCATTGGGTCGGATGGTCCGCCGCGGACCGTCCTTGCAGAGCCTTCTACGCAGCGCCTGTGGTGGTCCTACGCAAAGCGAGATGATTTTTTCGAGGCGGCCAGCACAGCCGCCTATCCCCACCGCGATAGAGGATTCAAGGCCGGCAAAAAATCTTGCGTGTCGAGCGTAGGAGCCCGGCTCTCGCTGCGTATCGGTCAGCAGTCGCCCCCGCGGCCTGACAATGAAAGGACATCATCATGAAACGCTCGTTACTGATTGCGGCCTTGCTCATCGGGCTTGCGCCGCTCTGCGCGGCTCAGGCACAGGACATGCCGGGCCAGCGCATCCTGCAACGGATCGATACCAATGGCGACGGCGCCATCTCCAAGGATGAGATGACGGCCGCCCGCGAGCGCTTGTTCAGGAAGCTCGACCGCAATGGCGATGGCGTCATCGACGAGAAGGAGATGGAGAGCGCCCGCCAGGCGATCAAGGATCGCGCCGAGGTGGCGCAGGCGCGGCTCGGCAGCCGCTGGCGGCGCATGGACGCCAATGGCGACGGCAAGGTCTCCGAGCAGGAATTCGCCAGCAGCATGCCTTTGTTCGACCTCGCGGACCGGGATGGTGACGGCAAGCTCTCCGCCGACGAGATCGCCTCCGTCCGCAAGCTGATCGCCGAGCACGCCAACTGATGCTCGGCAGCGATCATTCCCTTTACAAAACAAGGAGTACGACATGTTGTCTTCGGCAAAGATTCCGATTTTATGTCTCGGTGCGATGCTTGCCTGGTCGGCAGCTTCGCAGGCTTCGGCCGAGGAGTGGCAGCGTCCGACCGCCCATGGCGGCGAGATCAGCCGCAGCGTCACCAAAGATGGCGGCGTCTATACCGGTTCGACCACCCGAACCGGTCCGAATGGCGGCAGCACCTACACGTCGAGCTCCAAATGTGTGGGAGGCGTTGTTGACCGCTGCGCCAGAAGCTATTCTGGCACCGGGCCGAATGGGCAGACCTTTTCGGGAAAACGGGTGTCGGCGCGCGGGCCGTTCCGGGGACGATCGGCCGGCAGCTTCACCGGCCCGAACGGCAACACGGTCCACGGCTTCCGCCGCTGGCGGCGCTGACATCTGGTGTGATGGATTTGAACCCGAAATTCGTTTCTTTGCTCCTCCTGATCGATGCGAATTTCGGATTCGCCGAACCAGCAGTCTCGTCCGTGGATGCGCGCCGCCGTGCGACATGAGGAGCCCCGTGGCGACGATGAGCTGCTTCTGGCGCGCATCGCCGCGGGCAGCCAAAGCGCGCTGTCCGAGCTCATCGCCCGCCATGGCCGTGGGCTGCGGATATTTGCCGCGCGTTATCTCGGCAATGCCGGCGACGCCGAGGATGTGGTGCAGGAGGTGTTCGTGACCGTCTGGAAACAGGCCGCGCGGTTCGATCCGGTCAGAGGGCGGGCTTCGACCTGGCTCTACCGGATCACTGCCAACCGTTGCATCGATCAGCGTCGACGCAGGGCGCTACGCCGTTTCATCGGGCTGGACGACATAAGGGATGAGGTCGCGTCGCCGGAGGCGGATGCCGAAGCGACGACCGCGGCGCGGCAGGAGCTGGCTATCGTGCGTGACGGGCTGTCGCGCCTGCCGGAACGGCAGCGCATGGCGGTGCTGCTGAGGGCCGTAGGCGACCTCGACATCTCGGCGATCGCCGAGGTGATGGGCAGCAGTGTCGGCTCGGCCGAGCAGTTGCTGGTGCGCGGACGGCGCGCACTCAGGGATCATTTGGCAATGGTGGCCTTGGGCCGCGAAAGGAAGTCCTCATGACACGGGACGAATTTGAACGATACAGGCGCCGCTTCGGCGATACCGTCGAAGCATGGCCGGCGCCTTTCCGCCAGCAGGCGCTGGCGTTGATGGCGGCGGAGCGGAATGACGATCCCGATGCCGTGCTCGATCTCCTCGTGCTCGAGGCGGCGCTGGCCGATGGCGACGACCAGGCGCTGGCGCGCAAGGTTCTGGCTCGCATCGAAGCCGGCTCAACTGTCCCGTCCTTCCTGGCGCGCCTGCTCTTGAGTCCGGCCGGGTTCGCGGCCTGCGCCGCTGCTGTGCTCGTGGCCGCGACGCTGGCAGGCTACCAGGTGGCGCGGCTGCAGGACGATCCGTCCGATACGGAGCTTCTGGCGCTGGCGTCCGGTTCGTCGCTGGCCGATGGCGGCGGTGTCGCGGATGATCCGGCAGAGGAGGGCTCGCTTTGAAGCGTTCCTGGACATGGACGGGGACGCTGGTGCTGCTTGCGCTTTCGCTCGCCGTTAACTTCTTCCTGGTCGGCTATGCCATGCACGGCCTGCGCCAGGGCGCGGCGGCGGGCGTGCTGTTGTCGGAAATCGCCAGCAACTATCCCCCGGAGGTGAGGAAGGAGTTCCGCGGCGTGCTGCGCGACAACCGCGCGCGCACCTTCCAGGCACTGCGCGAGCTGCGTGCCGCGCGCGCCAATCTGGCGGCGGCACAGACAGCCAAACCCTTTGACGAAGCGGCGGTGAAGGACGCGATGGCGGCGGTGCGCAGCGCAACGACCAACCTGCAGGCGGCCATGCAGGACTATCTCCTGGCCGCGCTGAAGAATGTCAACGCCAAGCCCGCAGTGGGAGGTTGAGCCGCGACGGCCCTACTGGCGGCACAATCGTCGCCGACCTATGTCGATATCCAACCCGGCTTGCGATCGCGAAGATGGAACAATGCGGCACGACAGGCTTGTCCTGACCCTGATTTGGCGCGAGTTCTCGGCTGGCTTGCGCTCGATGCGCCGCCGCGACCTTGCCTGGATTGGGCTCGGCGGCGGGGCGCTGCTTGCCTATGGCATCGCTGACATCGTTCTCGCTCTGCAGTCGGCATCCGCCACGCTGCGGCAGGAGCAGGCGCTGTGGTTGCTTGGTTTGCCGGGCGCACTTCTTATTCTTGGCGCCTTTACCGGCAGCGCGCTCGCCAGGCTTTGCCTGTCGCGCGCCTTCGCGCCCTTCCTGAAGGCATTGCCGCTCTCGCTTCGGGAGGGCCGGCGCATGGCGGCGGTGGCGACATTTGCGATGGGCGTTCCGCTTGTCGTGGCCGTCACGGCGGCGGTCGGTCTTGGCTGCGCCGTCATCGCAAAACCACTCGCCCCGGTCTGGGGTCTCGGCGCCGCCATCCTGTTTGGCGCCGGTTTTTGCGCGGCGGCCGTCCTGCGTCTGCAGTGCGCTCGCGACCTCGTCCCCATCAACAATTCCGATCTGGCGAGGGATCCAAGCGGGCGCCGGCCCTGGCTCGGTGCCTTCGATCGTTCCGCACCAGCCTGGCTCTCCAGCTGGGCCTGGGGTTTGCCGGCTGGCCATGTGCCCTTTTCCTGGCGACTGGTGGGCGCGGCCACCTTCTTTGGTGTCGTCGCGGTGCTTTCCGCCGCCATCAGCTTCGTTCGTCACGATGCGGTGCCGGCGGCAATGGCGGGCCTGACCGGCGGCCTTCTCGTCTTCATGCTGAGCGCGCGCTTCCATCCGCTCGGCTCGCCGGTACTGCGCACGGCTCCAATCGGCTTTGTCAGGACGTGGCTG
This sequence comes from Mesorhizobium sp. M7A.F.Ca.US.005.03.1.1, assembly GCF_003997975.1. NCBI lineage: Bacteria > Pseudomonadati > Pseudomonadota > Alphaproteobacteria > Hyphomicrobiales > Phyllobacteriaceae > Mesorhizobium > Mesorhizobium sp. M7A.F.Ca.US.005.03.1.1. Next base: position 9,150 of record NZ_RZRO01000117.1, on the reverse strand, counting down.
CGGCTGGCGCGGCTGCCCCTGCAATTGTCGCTTTGCTTCTTTCTCATGCCGGCAGGTGCTGCCCTGGCGGCGGAGCCATCGGCTTGGGCGATGCCGCTCGCCAGTGGCTTGTGGCTGCTGGCGCTGAACGGCGCCTATGCGGTGTTCGCCGCCTATTTCATGACCGCGCCGTTCGTCGCCGCGCTGAGCTTCCTCAGCGCCATCGCCTACACCAGCTACGAATCGCTCGAATATGGGCGCACAGTGCTGATCGGCTTTGCCGCCCTTGTCCTGTTCCTGTGGCATCGGGCGCAACGGAGATACCGCCATGGATAGCAGCGAGATACTCGCGGTTCGCGGGCTCAGCGCCGGCTACGGTGGCCACGCGGTCGTCAGCGGTATCGATCTATCGCTCGCCCGAGGCGATATCCTTGGCCTGCTTGGCGCCAACGGCTCGGGCAAGTCCACCTTGCTCAGGGCGATCACCGGCCAGATCCGGCCGCTCGGGGGGACCGTGGCGATCGGCGGCGCCGACCTTGCCGGCGCACCGGAACGCGCCAAGTCCGGCTTCGGCCTTGCCATGGATCCATCCGACCTGCCGGCGGCGCTGACCGGGCGGCAGTATCTCCAGCTCGTCGCCTCGATCCGCGGCTGTGCCGAAGACGGATGGCCTGGCGTCAATGTCGCCGAACGGCTCGGGCTCAAGCGCTGGATCGACCGGCTAATCGCCGAATATTCGCTCGGCACGCGGGCGAAGATCGCCATCGCCGCGGCCCTGCTTGGCGCGCCGCCGCTGCTGATCCTCGACGAGTCCCTGAACGGCCTTGATCCGCTTGCCGCCTTCGAGGTCAAACGCGTCATCCTTGCATTGGCGGCGAGCCAAGCCGTCATCATCTCCACCCACGTGGTCGAAGCGGTTCCCGGCCTGTGCAACCGCGCGGTGCTTCTAGCCGGGGGCAGCATTGCCCTAGAGTGGAATGCACGGCAGTTGGCCGAGGCCAGCCACGCGCCCGGCGCCTTTGAGCTCCACGTTATGCAGGCGCTGTCGGAACCCATGACCTGGCGAAGGAGGTAGTGGCAAAGGCATCCCGAACTACCGGAATGAGGCGCAAAGCTGCCAACCGGGGCGTAAGTAAATGGCTCGCTCAGCTTCTTGAATCAATTTGGGCGAACCGCTTCGCAACCCAATAACGATTATGTTAGTCGCTGATGGACGTCGTCTTTTCACAAAATCAATCAATTAGCGGATGGTTCGCGCAGCAATATCCTTCGTATGTCCTCGTATGGTGTGGCCCAAAGAAGAGACGTGATTAATATAGACCAAAAGCACTACCGCTGACTCGGTTATGTGGGAGTGACGCATTACTGACACGAACTTCTGAGGTTCGATTTTTCAACGCCAAGGCAAAAGCGATTTGTCAACCGGACAAGTTCCCCGCCCCGTTCGGCGACAATCTTGCCGCGCTCGTCCGGCCGCGCGTTTGAAAGCGCTTTCCACAGCTGGGTTTGCCGCTCGCAGAGATCTGCGAGGTCGAAGCATTCCTGTGCCGTCAGTTTCAACAGGTCGCCGGCCGTTGCCGGCCCGATGCCGGGGGGCGTGGTTGATCCTCTAGAAAGGTACCCTGACGGCACGGTGCCTTTTGCGTTGGTCACCGATTTGCGGCAGATGATATCGAAGATCTGATCCACGGCCTGCTTGGCGCCGGCGACGCGCGAAGGGTGATCCGTATCGGCCGCGGCGTGGGGCAGGAGTTCAAGTTTGTCGCCATGCTTCTCGACCAGATCGAGGTAGGGCAGCATCGGGCCGGAGAGGCTGCCGGTCGAAAGATCCATGAAAAGGTCGGCATCGACCGCCGCATGACGAACCCGCCCTGTCTCCAGGGCATTGCCAAGCGCCGCAACCTCGACAAGCTCGCCGCGATCGTAGTTGACCAGTACCGCGCCCTTGTTCATGCATGACAGGACCTCCGTGCCAATAAGCCCGGCATTGGCGTAGCGGCCGGTTTGCGCATCCTGCTTGCCCAGGCCGACATGGACGCTCAGCACATCCGCGCCATCAGCCGCTTCGACGAGATCTGGCGCAAAGACAAAACCCTCGGTTTCGATCCAGTCGCGGTGCCGTGGTCGTGCATGGATCACCACGCGCATGCCGAAGGCGCGGGCGAGCTTGGCGACCTCGCGGCCAATATTGCCGTAGCCGATGACCGCAATCGTCTTGCCTTCGAGCTTTTCGGTGGGGAAATCGCGCAGGTCCCTGCCGGTGTCGAAGGCGCCGCGCGCCACTCGCTCGTGAAGCACGTCCACCGGAAGATCCGGCAGCACTTTCAGGATCGCCTTCATCACCATCTGCGCCGTGGCGCGGCTGTTGATGCCGGGCGTGTTCATCAGCACCGCAGAGCCGCCCTGGCCGCTGCCGCCGCCCCACGAGCGTGAGCCCATGTTTCCGGTGCCGGCCCCGATCCGCACGCCGGCCAGCGGAAAGACGGTCTCCGCGGGCAGGAAGGTCGCGGCGGCGATGACGGCGTCGTAGCGTCCATCGCCCGCGGCTTCGGCCAGTTCCTCGCGGGTGCTGAGGTCCGGCTGGTAGAAGAAATGCACTCGGCCCCGCTCCAGACCAGCTTTGTCGCCAAGCGCGGATAGGTGAAAGCGGCCGCCCCTGGCTTCGATATGGGCACGCACTTCGCTCGGGTCGGGTCTGCCGTCAGGCCCAAAGCGCAGGCCAATCAGATCGCAGATCAGCATGGTGTAGACGCTTTGCGGATCGATCTGCTCGGCCGCGTCCAAGTTTGTCTTTGCGTTCGCGGTCACGTCATTTCTCCGGCAAGAACGGGTCAAAGTTGGCGGTCACCGGTTGAAACGGCTTCTCAGCCTCCCCAGCGAATAATCTCCGATCAATCAGAACCTATCAGCCTGGAACGGCGTCAGATCGATCGCCGGCGGCAGACCGGCGGCAAGCTGCGACACGATCTTACCGGTGACGGCGCCGCCGATCAGGCCCTGATGGCCGTGGCCAAAGGCGTAGATGACATTTTTGGCCCGCGACGCCCGGTCGATGACCGGGATGCTGTCGGGCGTGCCGGGACGATGCCCCATCCAGCGCGTGACCTCGCCGACCTCCAGTTTCCTGAACATCGACCGCGCCTGTTTGAGGAGAACGTCCGCCCGGTGCATGTTCGCAGGCGCCTTCAGGCCGGCGAACTCGACATTGCCGGCGATGCGCAGCCCGTCCTCCATCGGCGAAGCGACGAACTTGCGGTCGGCCGAGATGGTCTGGATACGCAAGCCGGTATCGGCACCCTTGACCATGATGTGATAGCCGCGCTCGCTCTCGAGCGGAATGCGGTCGCCAAGCTTGCGGGCAAGATCGCCCGACCAGGCGCCGGCGCAAAGCACCACGGTCTCGACCGGCATGCGCCCGCCGCCTTCAAGCCGCAGCGCCGATGGGCCGTTGGCCGCCATGTCGAAGCCGAGCACCTTCGCGCGCACAAAACGAGCGCCCTGACGCGCCGCATGCTCGGCGAGCCTGGCGACAAGCCGGCCGGGATTTGGACACTGCCCCTGTTCGGGCAGATAGACGGCGCTCTTGAAGATCGGCGCCAGCGCCGGTTCGAGTTGCCGGATTTCGTCGGCATCGAGGATGTCCACCTTGACGCCGTGGTCGCGGCGAAGCCCCAGACCATAAGCGCCCTTGGACGGCCCGTCGGCCGTTTCGTGGACGAACAGCTGGCCGCGCTTCTGCAAAAGGTCCTCGCAGCCGGCAGCCTTGATCAGCGGCTCGTAGCATTCGAATGTGTAGCGGTGCAGCGAGCGCATCGCCGCCGATATCTCCTCGACGCGCGGTTTGCGGCTGGCGGCCAGGAAGCGCAGCAGCCAGGGAAGCGCGTGCGGCAGATAGGCCAGCCGCACGATCAACGGCCCTTCCGGGTCCATCAGCCATTTCGGCACATTGCGCAGCACGCCCGGCATCGAATTCGGGATGCACGATCCCGGGCAGATGCCACCGGCATTGCCGAAGGAGCATTGCTCCTCAGATCCCGGCAAGGCCGGATCGACCACCTCGACGGCAAAACCCTGCTCGAGCAGATAGTTCGCGGTGCAGACGCCAATGATGCCGGCCCCGATGACCGTCACCTTGCTGCGCAGCGTGCCTGTCGATGTCATGGCGATCGATCCGGATTTTGCCGATCAGGGCGCGATCGCGCTCGGCGTGCCGGCGCGGAAGGCCGGCAGCGAACGCGCCACCATCTGCTGCAGCATGCGGAAGTCAGAGAGGTAGGCCATGAAGCGATAGCCCATCTTGCGCATGTCGACGCCATAGGTGACCGAACCGCAATGGATGCCGGGAATGACGCCGGCTTCCTTGCACTTGGCGGCGATGTATTCGATCGCCTCGTAGACGGCGGGATAGCGCGGATCGAAGCCTGGCGCCTCGCGCATAGTCACCGCAAGGTCCGACGGGCCGACGAAGATGGCGTCGAGGTGCGGCGTCTTCAGTATGTCTTCCAGATTCTTCACCGCCTGCTCGCTCTCGATCATCGCCATGGTGATGATGGTGTCGTTGGCATGCTGGAAATAGTCCGCGCCGGCGTAGAGCGAAGCGCGCAGCGGACCAACGCTGCGGCCGCCCTTGGGGAAATAGCGGCAGGCCTTGACGAAGGCGTCCGCTTCCTCGGCGGTGTTGACCATCGGGCAGATCACGCCATAGGCGCCGGCGTCGAGCACCTTGCCGATGATCGCCGGATCGTTCCACGGCACGCGCACCATCGGCGTCGTATCGGTCGTCGAAATCGCCTGCAGCATCGGCACCGCATCGACATAGTCGGTCGCGCCATGCTGGAGGTCGACCGTCAGCGCGTCCCAGCCCTGCTGCGCCATCAATTCCGCCGATATCGACGACGGAATGCCGAGCCAGCCCGTCACCACTTCGCCGCCGGCGGCCCAGATATCCTTCACCTTGTTCTTGCGCATAGTCTTGGGGGTCCTTTGCTATTGTCGGGAATGCAAAATCAGGTCCGCCGCCTTTTCAGCGAGGGCGATGGTGGTGATGTTGGTGTTGGCGGCGACGATCGTCGGCATGATAGAGGCGTCGACGACGCGCAGGCCCTGCACACCGCGGACGCGGCATTCGGCGTCGAGCACCGCCAGCGGATCGCTGTCGGCGCCCATCTTGCAGGTGCCCGAGACATGCCAGCCCGACCAGACGGATTGCTTGACCCAATCGGCGATCAGCTCTTCGTTGCCGAGCATCGCCTGGATACGGTCGGTGGTGCCGAACTTGCGCTTGAGCAAGGTCTCGCGAAAGAACGGCGCGTAGTCGAAGAGGTAGGCCGCGGTCGCGGTCTTGACCCAGTTCGATGGCTTGCGGACGCTGAGCGCGCGCGCCTCGTCACTGTAGCCGGCCAGGAACCAGGTGTTGACGTGCTGCTGGACATCGGGCGACTGCATGATCTTGCAGATGCGCCTGAAGCCATCGACCAGGCGCATCAGGTCGCGGCCGTCGGAGGCAAAGTTCAGATCGACGATCGGTTCATCGGTCTGCACAGCGGACTTCAACATAACGGTGCCGCGCGAATAGGATTTGTTGACGCAGACATTGAGCGCGCCCATCGCCTTGCCGAGCGGATGCCAGCCGGCACGGTTGACCGGCATCAGCAGCATGTCGCCCGGATGGCAGCCGGCATGGTTCGAGGAGTATCTGACACCCAGAAAGATGTGGCGCCGCTGACCGGGCTTGAGCCGCGCAGATTTCTTGAAATGCGCACCGACGGCTATATGCGGATGATCGGTCAGGTTCTCGCCGACACCGGGGCGATCGGCGACCACCTCGATGCCCAGCCGCTTCAGCTGCGCCGCCGGCCCGATGCCGGCACGAAGCAGGATGGCCGGCGAATGCAGAGCGCCGGCTGAAACGATCGTCTCGTTGGCGTTGTAGATCTTGGTCTGGCCGGTGGTCGTGACCCTGGCGCCTGTGATGCGCGTTCCGTCGATCACCAGGCCTTCAACGAAGGCATTGGCAAAGATGTGCAGGTTCTTGCGGGCCCGCACCTCGGCGTCGAGATAGCCGATCGCTGTCGACACGCGTCGGTCGTTCTCGTTCGACAGCGGCAGCGGAAACGAGCCGTCCTCGAAACTGCCATTGTAGTCCGGCCGGTAGGGATATTCGCTTTCCGTCTGCTTGAGCACTGATTTGGTGAAGCCGGCCCAATCCTTTGGAAAGACACGGCGGATCGGAATCCGGCCGGTCTTGTTGTGAAGCTCGCCATCGAAATCAAGGTCGCGCTCAAGCTTCTTGAGATAGGGCAGCATGCCGTCCCATCCCCAGCCGGGCAGGCCGAGACCTTCCCATTCGTCATAGTCGTGTGGCAGGCCGCGCACGGCGAACTGGCCGTTGATGCTGGAGCCGCCGCCCATCACCTTGGCCTGTTCGAGCTTGGCCGTCTTGACCAACTGCGCGTTCTGCTTTGGCGAGCGGTTGAAGACACGCAGTTCCGTCCAGTGGTATTTCGGGTCGAAATAGGAGAGGCCGGGATAGCTGTCGGCGATCACCTCAGGAACATCGTCCGGCGGCGTGTCGGGCCCTGCCTCGAAAAGCGCCACCTGCCTGGTGCCGTTCTCCGAAAGACGGCTGGCAAGCACGGCTCCAGCCGAACCGCCACCGACAATGATGTAGTCGAATTGCATGTGCTTGCGCTCGCTCAGGCGTAATTGGCCCAGATGGCCTTCTGGCGCAGGAACGCCTCGATGCCGGCACGACCCATATCCTTGCCGAAGCCGGAGCCCTTGTAGCCGCCGGCCGGGTAGGTGAACTCCGGGCCGCGCCCGTGCTGGTTGATCCAGACCATGCCGGCCTCGATCGAATCCGCCGCCTTGAGCGCCTTCTTCAAATCCGTGGTGTGGACGCTGGCGGCGAGCCCGTAGACCGGATGCGCCGCCAGGGCGAGACCCTCCTCCAGGTCGGCAAAGGTGCGCACCGTCAGCACCGGGCCGAAGAACTCATCCTTGAAACCGATGTTGTCGTCGGCGACGTCTTCCAGGATCGTCGGCGCGAAAAAACAGCCTTCGTTGCGGCCTTCGAGCACCGTGCCGCCGGTGACCACCGAGGCGCCCTCGCTGACGCTGGCGCGGACCATCGTGTCGATGCGCTCGAGCTGCTTGCGGCTGATGATCGGCGCGAAGGTCGTCGTCTCGTCCCAGGTCGGCCCTGCCTTGATCGCCTTGGTGCGGGCGATGACGCGTTCGATCAGCTGGTCCGCGATCTTGTCCTCGACGATCAGCCGCGAACCGGCCGTGCAGACCTGGCCGGCATTGTCCATGAATGCCGCCGCGACGCGGCCGGCCACCACATCGATATCGCCGGCATCGGCCAGCACCAGTTGCGGGCTCTTGCCGCCAAGTTCGAGCGTGACGGGCTTGATGCCGGACTGGGCGGCCAGCGTCATGATCGCGGCACCGGTCTGCGTCGAGCCCGTGAAGGAGATTTTCAGAATATCGGGATGGCGCACGATCGCCGCTCCCGTCGTGTGGCCGTAACCGTTGACGACATTGAACAGGCCGGCCGGAACGCCGGCCCTGGCGGCAAGGTCCGCCAGCGCGAGCAAGCTGTGCGGAGTCAGTTCCGAGGTCTTCATCACCACCGCATTGCCAGCAGCCAGCGCCGGGGCGAATTTCCAGGCGGCGGTGATCATCGGGAAGTTCCAGGGAACGATCGCGCCGACAATGCCATAGGGCTCATGCTTGACGATGCTGAGCGCATTCGCCTCGGTCGAAGTGACCGTGCCTTCGATCTTGTCGCAGAACTCCGCGTAGTAGCGCACGACGCCGGCGGTACGCACCGCGTCGCGGACAATCGTCATCGAGATCAGCCGGCTCGATCCCATCGCTTCCAACTGGCCGAGATAGGTCGCGTTCTCCTCGATCAGCGCCGCGAAACGCGTGAGCACAGCGGCGCGATCGCGCGGCGCGATCTTCGCCCATCGGCTCTGCGCCAGCGCCGTTTTCGCGGCATCGACGGCCTGTTGTACCGCACCTTCGCCACCATCGGTGATCACGCCCATGGGCTGGAGATCAGAGGGGCGGAGAACCTCGATCTCCGCGCCGGGTAAATCAACGTACTGGCCACCAATGTGATGGCCCCTTGGGATGGCGATTGTGGCCGGATCGAAACTCAGTGTCATTGATATCTTTCCTTTTGCGGCCAGCTCGAAAGGCGGCGCATTCGACGATGTCCGCTTGACTGTTTTGCGCGAAGCGGCGTGCGTTCAGCATGCCTTCTCGGCTTCACGCGCCTCGAGGAACGGGCGAAGCAAATCCGCCGATTCATGAAAGCGTCCGACAAAACTCTTCAGACGCGGATGTTCGGGATGCAGCAGCACCTTGGCCGGCGGACCCTGCTCCGCCACCAGCCCCTGATCGAGAAACACCACGCGATCGGCGACCTCGAAGGCAAAGCCCAGCTCGTGGGTGACGATCACCATGGTCATGCCGCTCCTGGCCAGTTCGACCATCGCCTTCATGACTTCGCCGACCAATTCTGGATCGAGCGCCGAAGTCGGCTCGTCGAACAGCATGACCTTCGGCTGCATGGCCATGGCCCGGGCGATCGCGACTCGCTGCTGCTGGCCGCCGGAAAGCTGGCGCGGATACTTTTCGATGTGCTGCGACAGTCCCATGAGGTCGAGAAGCTTCAGCGCCGTCTGGCGCGCCTGCTCCTTCGGCTCCTTCTTGACGATGACCGGACCTTCCATGACGTTTTCGAGCGCTGTCATGTGCGGGAACAGATTAAACTGCTGGAAGACCATGCCGGTCTTGGAGCGGATGCGGTTGACCTCGTGGGCCGGTATCTGGGCACCCTTGCCATCGGCCCGCCTGTCGAACAGCGTTTCGTCATCGATGACGATGCTGCCGCTAGTCGGCACGTTGAGTAGGTTGATGCAGCGCAGCAGCGACGTCTTGCCCGATCCGCTCGCACCGATCAGCACGACCACCTCGCCTTCGACCACCGACAGATCGATGCCGTTCAGCACGCGCTTGTCGCCAAACTTCAGGCAGATGCCGTCTAGCCGCAGGACAGGCTTGTCGTTCTTATCCGTCACGGCGCTTGGTTGACTGGCGATCATTTCAGGCTGCCTCTTCTTTCGAGTTTCCTGGACAAGAGGGTCAACGGGATCAGGA
>NZ_RZRO01000116.1:0-19199 GCF_003997975.1 Mesorhizobium sp. M7A.F.Ca.US.005.03.1.1 | reverse complement strand
CTCCCAACCCACCCAAGGCCAGGCACCCCATGAGCATCGTCGTTTTCGACCCCGACAGCACCGAGGACGTGGACTTCAAGGATCGCATGCGCCACCCCGCGGCGGCCGATCCGGCCGGCGGCATGTGGCTGTCGGACACCGAACCGTCCTTCATCGATGCCGACGCCCTGCGCAAGGGCCGGCTGGCCAAGCTGCGCGGCTGGATGCGCAAGGCCGGCTATGGCGGCGTGGTGCTGTTCGATCCGTACAACCAGCGCTACGCCACAGGCTCGCGCAACATGTTCGGCTATTTCCTGCGCAACTCGACCCGCTATTTCTTTATCCCGACCGACGGGCCGATCGTGCTGTTCGAATATCCGCAGAGCTATCATGTCTCCATGGTGCTCGACACGATCGACGAGGCGCGGCCTTCCAAGCTGGTCTGGTCGTCGGTCTCGGGCCGCGACGACGAGACCGCAGGTCCGTTCGCCGACGAGATCGCCGAGCTTTTGAAAAAGCATGGCGGCGGCTCGATGAAGCTCGGCCTCGACCGCTGCAGCCATCTGCAGGCGCTGGCGCTGGAAAAGCGCGGCTGTGAGGTCAGGGATTGCCAGGGCGAAATCCTGGCGGTGCGCGCGGTGAAGACGCCGGAAGAGGTCAAATGCCTGCAGGTGTCGATGGCCGGCGCCGAGGCTGCCGTCTATGCGGTGCGTGAGGCGATCAAGCCCGGTGTTTCCGAAAACGACCTGTTCGCCATCATGTATGGCGAGGTCATCCGCCAGGGCGGCGAGTTCATCGAGACGCGGCTGCTGACATCAGGCCAGCGCACCAACCCGTGGTTCAACGAGGCCAGCGGCCGCAAGATCCGCCCCGGCGAACTCTTGGCGCTCGATACCGACACCATCGGCTGCTACGGCTATTATTCGGATTTCTCGCGCACCTTCCGCTGCGGGCCGGGCAAGCCGACGCCCTACCAGAAGTCGCTCTACCGCATGGCGCATGACCAGGTTCAGCACAACATTTCGATCGTCAAGCCCGGCATGGCCTTCCGCGAGATCGCCGAGCAGGCGTGGAAGATCCCCGACCGTTTCGTCGACCAGCGCTACACCTCGGTCATGCACGGCGTCGGCATGCATGGCGAGACACCGTTCATCGCGCACGCCATGGATTACGAGACCTATGGCCGCGACGGCCATATCGTGCCAGGCATGGTGGTGAGCGTCGAAAGCTATATCGGCGAAAAGGGCGGCCGCGAGGGCGTCAAGCTGGAGGACGAGATCCTGATCACCGAGACGGGCACGGAGCTTCTGTCGCGCTTTCCTTATGAGGACGAGTTTCTGGAGACGCAGGTTTGATACGGGCAACCAATGAGCGCCTCGTTGCCTGGCGCCCTCCTCTGTCCCGCCGGCATACGGAAGGGTCTTTGACTGCCTCGCCCATGCATCACGCAGGCGCCGCATGAAAACGCCCATCTCCCTCAAGCGCGGCACCGTAGCCGCGATCTTCATCGACCTGCAGGAAGAGCACCGGCAGGACCCGCGTTATCTGGTTGAAGGCTTCAGCAGCATCCTCGCCAACGTCCAGCGCCTGCAGGCGGCGGCGCGGCAGAACCATGTGCCGCTCTACCACTGGGCCTACATCGTCGATCTCGACAGCCAGGACCGCCCGTTTCATCCGCTCGGCGAGGACGGCAAGTCGGCCTTTTCCGACAAGAGCGATCCGCTGACCGAAATCTGCCATGAGGTGGCGCCGGCCAAGGGCGAGGCGCTGCTGATCAAGGCCGAGGCCAGCGCCTTCCGCTGCGGGCCGGCGGCACGCGACATCAAGTCGGCCGGCATCGAATGGTTGGTCATATCAGGCGTCTGGACCGAGGCCTGCATCGACGCGTCGGTCAAGGATGCGGTGGCAAAAGGCTTTCGCGTGCTGCTGGTCAAGGATGCCTGCGGCAGCGGCAGCGCGGCCATGCACCAGACCGGTATCCTCAACCTCGCCAACCGGCTCTATGGCGGCGCCGTCACCGACACCGACGACGCCTGCCGGCTGCTGGCCGGCGAAACCGTCACCGTCTGGCAGGTCGAGGGCTCGGTGCCGCTGCGTTTCAGCTTCGACAACGCGGCCGCGCTCTACGCCGATCTATGACGCGAGGCTCTTACGAAACACGGCTCGACCCGGCCCTTTGGGCCTATATCGACGCCGTCAACGCCTGGTATCCGCCCGAAATCATCGGCCTGCCGATCGACAAGCAGCGCGCCGTCTACGACCGGATGAGCCGGGCTTTCCACCAGGGCCGCCCGGCTGGCGTCAAGGCCAGCGACGGGCTGATCGCCGCCGCCGGCCGCGACATCCCGGTCCGGCGCTACCGGCTCGAGGGCAACGCCGCCAAGGCGATGGTGGTCTACTACCACGGCGGCGGCTTCATCCTCGGCGGGTTGGAAAGCCATGACGACATCTGCGCCGAGCTCTGCGCCGGCACAGGTTTCGACGTGCTGTCGGTCGATTACCGGCTGGCGCCGGAGCATCTCCATCCCGCCGCCTTCGACGATGCGGTGGCCGCCTTCGAATGGGCAGCGGCGAGATCAGGCCTGCCGCTGGTGCTGTGCGGCGAAAGCGCCGGCGGCAATCTGGCCGCGGCGGTGGCGCAGGCGACGCGCCGGCACGCCAGCGCTGCGATCGGCCAGGTGCTGATCTACCCCGAGCTCGGCGGCGACGAGCGTGCCGGCTCCTACATCGAACACGCCGACGCGCCGCTGCTGTCGGTGACCGACGTCGCCTTCTACCGCGACGTCCGCTCGGCCAGGCGCCAATCGCTGGACGATCCGACTTTTGCGCCGCTGCGCGACAAGGATTTCACCGGCCTGCCGCCGACGGTGATCGTCACCGCCGAATGCGACCCGCTGTCCTCGGATGGCGAGACCTACCGCGACCGCATTGTGGCCGCCGGCGGCAAGGCGTGGTGGCACGAAGAGCCGAGGCTGGTGCACAGCTTCCTGCGTGCCCGCACCACGGTGCCGGCAGCCGCGGAAGCGTTTGCGCGGATTGTCGGCGCGGTTGGCGCGCTGGGCAGGGGCGAGTGGCCGTATTGAACGTGGCGAAGGCCCCCCTCATCCGGCCGCTTCGCGGCCACCTTCTCCCCGCTGGGGAGAAGAGAGAAGCGCCGGCGCTGCAAGTCTCCTCTCCCCTCGGGGAGAGGTCAGCCGAGCGAAGCGGAGGCTGGGTGAGGGGGCGTCTCGCGTGAAGCGCCGGCATCCTCTTTTCAACAATGGAACATAGGAGGTCGAGTCCCGTCGTACCGACCCCCTCTGTCGCCTTCGGCGACATCTCCCCCTCAAGGAGGGAGATTCGCGCCGCGCCATCGTCCAACGCATACGCCAATCGCCGACTCCCCCCGCGGAACCCCGCACAATCACTGCGGAAAACCGAACACTCCCTAGCGTCACCCAGCCTTATCATTCCCCCTCAGGCAACGGCGCCCCGGCGGTCGCGTCCGCCCCCGCGCCTGTCGATCGGCCGGGGCGATTTTTCTGTGCATGCCATTGTCCCAAAACCGCTGGGCACTTTTGGGCGGCATGCATCAACAACAGGGGAACGACGATGAAATTCATGCTGACCGACCGCAAACTCCACCCGCAAGCCAAACCCGTGGCCGACGATTTCAAGGCCGGCGGCATCAACCGCCGCGAATATCTGGCGCTGATGGCCGGGCTCGGCGTCAGCGCCGCCGGGGCGCTGGCGCTGGGCGGACTTGGCACCATCCCTGCCCGCGCGGCGGAACCCAAGAAGGGCGGCGTCCTGCGCGTCGCCATGAACGTCAAGGGTTTCAAGGACCCGCGCACCTTCGACGGCGTGGAGATGTCGAATGTCGCGCGCCACTGCAACGAATATCTGGTGCGCTGGAACACCGACTTCTCCTTCGAGCCCTGGCTGCTCGAAAGCTGGGAGGCGAGCGACGACGCCAGGACGCTGACCCTGCACGTGCGCAAGGGCATCTCCTGGTCGAACGGCGATGCCTTCAACGCCGACGATGTAATCCACAACCTCACCCGCTGGTGCGACGCTTCCGTGCCGGGCAATTCGGTCGCCGCGCGCATGGGCGCGCTGGTCAATGCCGACACCAAGAAGGTCGTCGATGGCGGCATCGAAAAGGTCGATGACTTCACCATCAAGCTGAACCTGCCCAAGTCCGACATCTCGCTGATCGCCGGCATGGCCGACTATCCCGCACTGATCATGCACCGCTCCTATGAGGGCGACGGCGATCCCCTGAAGGCGCTGGCCATCACCACCGGTCCCTGCGAGCTGGTCAGCTGGGATGCCGAGACCGGTGCCGAGGTGAAGCGCAAAGACAAGCCCTGGTGGAAGGGCGAATTCTACTTGGACGGCATCAAATGGGTCGACTACGGCTCCGACCCCAACGCCATGCTCTCGGCCTTCGAATCCGGCGAGATCGACACCGACCACGAGACCGCTTCCGATGCCGTCTCGCAGACCGAGACGATGGGGCTGATGAATTCCGAGATCGCCACCGGTTCGACCATCGTCGCCCGCTTCAATGTCGCCAACGCGCCCTATGACGACGTCAAGGTGCGCCGCGCCGCCCAGCTCGCCGTCGACAATGCCGCCGTGCTGGCGCTCGGCCTCGGCGGCCGCGGCAAGCCCGCCGACAACCACCATGTCGGCCCCATGCACCCCGAATATGCCGATATCGGCCCGGCGAAGCGTGACGTCGAGCAGTCGAAGAAGCTGTTGGCCGAGGCCGGCAAATCAGACCACGAGTTCGAGCTCATCTCCGTCGACGTCGAATGGCAAAAGAGCACCGGCGACGCCATCGGCGCGCAGATGCGCGAGGCCGGCCTGAAGATCAAGCGCACCGTGCTGCCGGCCGCCACCTTCTGGAACGACTGGAGCAAATACCCCTTCTCCTGCACCGAATGGCTCGGCCGCCCGCTCGGCGTCCAGGTGCTGGCGCTGGCGTATAAATCCGGCGCCGCCTGGAACGAGAGCGCCTACGCCAATCCCGAGTTCGACACGCTGCTCGACAAGGCACTGGCGACACCCGACGCCAAGGCGCGCAAGGAGATCATGGGCAAGATCGAGCAGAATTTGCGCGATTCAGGCATCATCATCCAACCCTACTGGCGCTCGGTCTACCGCACCTACCGCAAAGGCGTCGAAGGCTGCGAACAGCACCAGGCGCTGGAGCAGCACTTTGAGAAGGTGTGGATTGAGAGTTGAGAGGCGGTCCGCGCTAGCGGACGTAAAGCCAATTGCTTGGCTTTACGAGCCTCGAACGCTCTGAGCCTGCGAAGGGCCGGGCGACGGTGATGCGCCGGCATTTCTAACCTTCTCCCCTTGTGGGAGAAGGTGGATTGCCGCGCAGCGGCAAGACGGATGAGGGGTGTTCCAGCTTGGCGATACGCCAACAGTAAACGCCCTGAACCAGAGCAGAACCTTCACCGCCTCACTCCGTCACGCACCCCTCATCCGTCTCGGCGCTGCGCGCCGATCCACCTTCTCCCACAAGGGGAGAAGGTCAGAAGCGTCAGCGCCCCTTCAAGTGCAGGGCTAGCCGGTGGATCGCTGCGATCATCTGACGGGTTGAAAATGGCCGGCGCGAATGCCGGTGAGGCAGTTGCCTGAGCCCGCGCCGGCCACTGGCGAACCTGGGTCCGCCGCCCGGATTTTTTACCGCCCCGCCGATGCCCGATCAACCAGGCCGGACGTTTGGTACGCAAGCGGACAAAGCCTCACCGGGCCGGCTTCAGCAGCGTCCAGATCCAGCCGACAAAGGTCAGCACCAGGAACGGATAGCCCGCGGCGGGCAGCGGTGCCGAGGTCGGCAGCAAGGGCGCCCCCCAGAGGATCATGCAAGCCGAGACGACAAACAGCACGGCCGCCACCAGCGCGGTGAGCCGCATCCACAGGGCAAATGTCCTGGGCACGCTGACCATGACCAGTGCCGCCGCCCAAAGCGAGATGCCGCCGACATAGGAGGGCACGCTGGCCTCCAGCCCCGCCGCATTGCCCGCCATCAGCAGGGTCTCTCCGGCCAGGAAGGTCAGGAAGCCCGCGGCTATGCAGTCATTGCCAGCCGCTGGTATTTCATCGTCAACAGCGCGGTGGCGACCACCAGTGCGGCACCGTCGATCGTCCAGAGTGTTTCGCGAAGTGGGGCGCTGGCGACGAAGGTGCCGGCAAGGCCGAAGGCACCGCCGATGGCGAGGCCGATCGCGGCGACGGTGTCTAGAGTGGAACGCATGTGATGTCTCCCCAAGCCGGGAGAGAGGATACGACAGGGCGGGGCGTTTACAATAGGTGACGGGCGGACATCGGAGAAGGGGAATGGAGCGGACGGCCAAGTATTCTCGCCGCCTGTACGACAGGGCTTCCCTGCTACAAGGGGAGGCGTTTTCCCCGGCAATTCCCGATTAGGATACGACGTAACCGATTGCAAATGCTCGGCAATAAAGTCTCTTGTGTAAGTTCCTGTTTTGTTCCAAAATGCGCCTTGACGCAATTCCAGTCGAACATCTGCCGATGCAGCCCTAAATAGGCAACATGACCGCAGCTACGCAATTCGATCTTAAGTCTTCCGACCCCATTTCTCCTTGGTTGGAAATGGGTGCGTATGAGGCCCTTTGGCTGGACCATGGGGCATCATTTAAGTCGATTGCCGACAGGTTCGGCGGTGTCCCCTTTTCTGTTCCCTCTGATTTCGTCCCATATCCCACAGCAGTCAAATATGCCGAACTAGCAGATGAACAAATACGGAAATTTAGCTCTGCTCCGTATGGTGTCAGGATTCACGGCGCCGGCGAATATCCCAACAAAATTCGTGTAGCGAAACATCCTATCGAACTGCTTTATTATCAAGGCTATTGGGCGCTCTCAGAACAGCCTTCTATTGCAGTGGTGGGCACTCGTGAGCCAAGCGATGAAGGTATTTTGCAGACCCGCCGAATAGTCCAGGGGCTGATTTCTGACAAAATTATTCCGGTCTCCGGGCTGGCGAAAGGGATCGATGCAATTGTCCATGAAACAGCCATATCTCTGAAATTCCCCACAATTGCAGTAGTGGGAACTCCAATTTCTACGGCTTATCCGAGAGAAAATAGGGGTATTCATGAGAAGATAGCCCGAGAGAACCTTTTGATATCGCAGGTTCCGGTTGTGGCATACAAGGCTATGCCCTTGAATAAGACGCGAACCTTTTTCCCAGAGCGGAACATAACGATGAGTGCTTTGACGGATGCAACTGTTATTGTTGAAGCTGGGGAAACATCTGGAACACTCACGCAAGCGCGAGCGGCTTTAGCACAAGGTCGACCGCTATTAATTCTTGAAAGCTGTTTTCATAGATCCGATATAACGTGGCCCCACAGGTTCGAGGAACTAGGCGCGATCCGAGTTTCTGGTATTGAAGATATTTTGGCAAATGTCAGCGCGCTTTACAAAGATCGATGATCTGACACGCGGGGAGCATGGCTTCCTAGAGAAAGATGACTATATCCTTTATCTGGGGGAGTATACCGCGCACGGGGGTTATAAGTCCGAGACGAACAACCACATCTTAAACTTTAAAATGAGCCCTGCAATCCGCGATGAGAATGTCCATCGCTATAAACATAAGGCGCGGTCAACTGACTATTGGGCAGAAAAACTTCGTAGCGCAGTGCTAACGGATCGCTTGTCAAAGATTGCTTGGTGCCCTGTTCCGTGCAGTAAGCCCGTCAGCCACCCAGCTTATGACGATAGACTTTTGCGACTGATAACTCGAAGTTTTGGAGCTGGCGCGATAATTATTAATTGTATAAAACAAATTGAAGAACGCGTTGCGGCTCATGATACTAGTAATCGACCAGACCCGCAAGTTTGAAGGCGGGCTGGGCATTCCAAACTGTTAACCTGCCCCAGAGCGTCGATACGATTGCAATATTTGATGATGTGATCGCAAGGGGAGCTTCTTTTAAGGCGGCACAGGCACTTCTCCATGAGGCTTACCCGCACGTCCCGATAAAGGGAGTGTTCCTCGCCCGCGTTGTCCATGATGACGACCAGCCTTCGCTGTTTGACACCCTAGCCGAGTGATCGAAAGCCACGACTCTCCGATTCTAACTATGCCATATTCACCCTTTAGCGATTGGCATGTTAAATGAGAGAACAAAATAGGAATCTTCGTATATATTAGTGATTGCGAATCGAAATCCGCGAAGGTGTCTCAATGCCAGCGTTCGGAATTTCTGCTTTCTTAAGAATTTTACATATGACACGACCGACCGCAACGGACGGAGCTGCGTCGAAGATTTACGCCACGAGGGGGAGGCTATGATTTTCACAGTAGCCTCCGCCGACTCTGCCAACGTCTGATGGCTGGAGAGTCGTTAGAGAGTTTGTACAAGAGCCAGAGAGACGATCCGCTCAACTTGGCCTACAGCAGTTGGAGGCTTGGAGAGCTCTTAACCTGGGCGCGATTTTGGAGTTCCCGCCAACTACCGTGCGAAGCCCGAGCGAAATCTTTTCGGTTAAGTTCACACCGAATTTTGGCCTCCGAGTCGGAAGCCAGTCTGTCGCCCTACATGTTTGGAATACTGCTTCGCCGCGCCTAGAGCCAAGATTGGCCCGAGCCGTTCTATCCTCATTCCCGCCTGTTTATCAAACAGCGAACAATTCGCCCGATGACATTGCGGTGCTATGCCTGCGAACCATGCGTTTTATTCGTCTGGGCGACGCATCGGACGTTGTCGAATTAGGTCGGCTGATCTTCGCGAATATCGATGGCATTTTTCGAGAAATTACTGCGGATTTGGGAGAGCCTCCGCCTGCGCCCGGCGAACACCCCACCCCACCTCCCGGAGAATATTCTCCACCGCGCAGCGTCAGCGCCGCGCTGGCGGGGGGCCCGCTGCCTCCGGCAGCTCCCCCGCTTTCGAAGCCTGCCATCGATCCACCGGATCGATGACTTGGCGCGCTGCGCGCACCAACCGGCTTCTCAATCGCCCATCTTCAGCGCCTGGATAAACGCCTCCTGCGGAATATCGACCTTGCCGAACTGCCGCATCCGCTTCTTGCCTTCTTTCTGCTTATCCAGCAGCTTGCGTTTGCGCGAGACGTCGCCGCCGTAGCATTTGGCGGTGACGTCCTTGCGCAGCGCCGAGATGGTTTCCCGGGCGATGACCTTGCCGCCGATCGCGGCCTGGATCGGGATCTTGAACAGGTGGTTCGGGATCAGCTCCTTCAGCTTCTCGCACATCTGCCGGCCGCGCTTTTCCGCCGCCGTGCGGTGCACCAGCATGGAAAGCGCATCGACCGGCTCCTCATTGACCAGGATCGACATCTTCACCAGGTCGCCCTCGCGGTAGTCGGTCAGGTGATAGTCGAAGGAGGCGTAGCCCTTGGAGATCGACTTCAGCCGGTCGTAGAAATCGAAGACGACCTCGTTGAGCGGCAGGTCGTAGATCAGCATGGCGCGCTTGCCGACATAGGACAGGTCGGCCTGGATGCCGCGCCGGTCCTGGCAGAGCTTCAGGATACCGCCGAGATAGTCGTCGGGGGTCAATATGGTGGCGCGGATCCACGGCTCCTCGATCGCCGAGATCTTCACCACGTCGGGCATGTCGGCCGGGTTGTGCAGTTCCTTCATCGAGCCGTCGGTCAGAGCCAGCCGATAAACGACGCTCGGTGCCGTGGCGATCAGGTCGAGGTTGAACTCGCGCTCCAGCCGCTCCTGGATGATTTCGAGATGTAAGAGGCCAAGGAAGCCGCAGCGATAGCCGAAGCCGAGCGCTGCGCTGGTCTCCATCTCAAAGGAGAAGCTGGCGTCGTTGAGGCGCAATTTGCCGACCGCGGCGCGCAGATCCTCGAAATCGGCGGCGTCGACCGGGAACAGGCCGCAGAACACCACCGGCTGCGCCGGCTTGAAGCCGGGCAGCGCCTTGGCA
This sequence comes from Mesorhizobium sp. M7A.F.Ca.US.005.03.1.1, assembly GCF_003997975.1. Taxonomy (NCBI): domain Bacteria; kingdom Pseudomonadati; phylum Pseudomonadota; class Alphaproteobacteria; order Hyphomicrobiales; family Phyllobacteriaceae; genus Mesorhizobium; species Mesorhizobium sp. M7A.F.Ca.US.005.03.1.1. Next base: position 9,285 of record NZ_RZRO01000116.1, on the reverse strand, counting down.
GTGGCGCGCTTGTCCTCGGTGATGGTGTCGCCGACGCGGGTGTCGGCCACTTCCTTGATCGAGCCGGTGAAGAAGCCGAACTCGCCGGGGCCGAGCTCGTCGACATTGATGCGCGCCGGCGTGAACACGCCGGTGCGCTCGACCAGATATTTGGCGCCGGTGCCCATCATGCGGATGGTCTGGCCCTTCTTCAGCACGCCGTCGATGACGCGCACCAGCACGATGACGCCGAGATAGGCGTCGTACCAGGAGTCGACCAGCATCGCCTTCAGGGGCGCCGTGGCGTCGCCTTCGCGCGGCGGCGGCAATTGGTGGACGATGGCCTCCAGGACGTCCGGAATGCCAAGGCCGGTCTTGGCCGAGATCAGCACGGCGTTGGAGGCGTCGATGCCGATCACCTCCTCGACCTGCTCGCGGATGCGCTCGGGCTCGGCGGCCGGCAGGTCGACCTTGTTCAGCACCACGACGATCTCGTGGTTGTTGTCGATCGCCTGGTAGACATTGGCCAGCGTCTGCGCCTCGACGCCCTGGGAGGCATCGACGACCAGCAGCGAGCCCTCGCAGGCGGCCAGCGACCGCGACACTTCATAGGCGAAGTCGACATGGCCGGGCGTATCGATCAAATTGAGGATATAGTCCTCGCCATTGTTGGCGCGGTACTTCAGCCGCACCGTCTGCGCCTTGATGGTGATGCCGCGCTCGCGCTCGATGTCCATCGAGTCCAGCACCTGCTCCTTCATGTCGCGCAGCTCCAGCCCGCCGGTCAGCTGGATCAGCCTGTCGGCAAGCGTGGATTTGCCATGGTCGATATGGGCGACGATGGAGAAATTGCGGATGTGGTCGAGGGGCGTGCTCATGGCGCGCGTTTAGCAGGGGTGGCTTGCCCGAGCAAGCTGTGCGCCTTTGCCGGAGCAGGCAGCACGGGCGCCTGTCGCTTTTTTCGCGCTTTTCGCGAAAAATCTATAAATTTTAACCAAGCCCGTTAGAGCATAATTTGCGAACGGGATGTTAGCGGAGGGAAATATCTGATGTAAGGACGAAGGCATGCGGGGGCTTGCAGGCAGTTTTATCGAGTCGCGGAGCGGCTCGTTCGCACCGATACTCATTCTTGCCATGATACCGTTGATCACGGCGATCGGCTTTTCCGTCGACTACACCTCCGCTGTCCAGACCAGGTCGACCGAGCAGGCGGCACTCGACGCCGCGATCCTGTCGATCACCACGATGGATACGGCCTCGACGAAGCCGCAGCGCCAGGTGGCGATGCAGGCTTCCTACGTGGCCAATGGTGGACAGGGCACCGCGACGCTGAACAGCTTCGACGTCAGCGCCAACGGCACCGCCACCGCGCAGGCCTCGGCAAGTTTCGCCATGCCGACCGTGTTCATGCAGATCGCCAGGATTCCCACGGTAACGGTCGGCGTCGCGTCGGCGGTGAGCAAGACGCCGGCGCTGGTCGAAGCTACGTTCAATGTCGATCACGTTTCGGGCTACTGGAACAAGACCATGACTCTGTACGGCCTTCCCTACGGTTGGACCTCCACGACCACGCCGACGGCCATGATGAAGGCCAACTATAACTACAAAGCGTATAGTTATTCCTATACGAGCGGTGGTAAGACCTATACCGCTGCCGAGCCGAAAGGTTACGGGACGACAACTATTACCACGGGACCAACCGATACGCTGGTTCAGACCCAACTGTGCACGACAGTAGGATCAACAACCGATTTCACGGCCACTGCGGGAGTTTACAAAAGCACCGCGGTGGCAAAAAGCGGAAAAACGAACGGCTCCACCGTCTATTTCAAGACGACGTGCGCGACCACGAATTCCGCCGGAAACAGCAGTGGCGCAACAATCAACGTGAGCACGATGGACAAGCTCTATCTGCAGATGGATGTGCCGTCCGGGCCGGTCAACCCGCTCAGGTCGAACAATACAGACACGTCGAACCGGCTCTACCTCGGCGCCGGGTACAGCACCGCGGCACAAAAGGCCCTGAACCCTTCCAAATACCTCCCCGTCGAGGTTGCCAGCAACACGGTCGTCGACATCTTCGCCGTGGTGCCCTGCAGCGAGACCAGCGATCAGGCATGGGAAGACGGCGGCAACAATCCTCCACTGCCAGACGTTACGAACGCCGACTTCTTCTACAGCGTGATGGGCAAGTGCGACTTCAACAAGCGACCGTCCGACACACTGCTGACGCAGTAGATGCTGCTCCTCTTGCCTTCTCCCCTTGCGGGAGAAGGTGGATCGGCGCGTAGCGCCGAGACGGATGAGGGGTGCTGGACGGAGCGCAATAGCCGGCTAATCTAAGCCATGCCGCATCAACCTGTCCCGCCAGCCAAACGAAGCTTCGCCCGTTCGCTCCGGTGTGTAATGACGGAAGCGGAAGACCGGCTGTGGCATGAACTGCGCGACCGCAGGCTCGACCGGATAAAATTTCGGCGCCAGGTTCCCATTGGAAAGTACATTGCTGATTTCGTCTGCTTCGAAGCACGCTTGGTCGTCGAGATCGATGGCAGCCAGCATGCGGAGTTGGAGTCTGACCGCGTCCGCAAAACTCACCTGGAAGAGAAAGGCTTTCGCATTTTGCGCTTTTGGAACGATGACGTTCTGAAAGACATGAACGCCGTTTGCGATACCATCATCGCCTATGTACGGGATACCAGCCTACAGCCTTGGCGGTAGGGGCGCGTTCTTCCCTTCTCCCCCTGTGGGAGAAGGTGGATCGGCGCGTAGCGCCGAGACGGATGAGGGGTGTTCCAGCGGAGTGAGACGTTGGCTTTCCCTGGAACACCCCTCATCCGTCGCCTGCGGCGACACCTTCTCCCACAGGGGGAGAAGGGAAGAACGCCTGCGGCCCGATCACAAACCGGTGAGCGCTGTAACGAAGGCGCCGACAGCGGCGAAGTGGGGATATCTGCGGTGCTTCCAGGCGCCGCCGCCCACGGAGCAAGCCGATGTCGCGATCCTGTACGTTCATCAAAGTGTCCAGCCTCTCGGCGATTGCGCTGGCAGCGTCGCTCGGTGCGGCGGCGGCCCAGCCGCTCAGCGTGGTCGAGCTGTTCACCAGCCAGGGCTGCTCGTCCTGCCCGCCGGCCAATGCCAATCTGATCAAGGTCAAGGACCAGCCCGGCGTGCTGGCGCTGTCGTTCAACGTCACCTACTGGGACTATCTCGGCTGGAAGGATATCTTCGGAAAACAGGAATTCACCCGGCGCCAGGTCAGTTATGAGCCGGCGCTCGGTCATGACGGGCCGTTCACGCCGCAAGTGGTGGTCAACGGCCATGCCGATGTCGTCGGTGCCGCACCCGGCGAAATCGAAAAGCTGATTGCGGCGAGCGGCCGGACAAGCGGCCCGGCATTGTCACTCGATGGCGGCAAGATCAGCATCGGCGCCGGCGCCGCACCTGGCGGCCACGCCGATGTCTGGCTGGTGCGCTATGCCAAGGGCGTGGTCGAGGTGCCGGTTTCGCGCGGCGAAAATACCGGCCGCACCTTGCCGCACGCCAATGTCGTGCATGCGCTCGAAAAACTCGGCAGCTGGACCGGCGCGGCCGCGACATATCCTCTGCCCGCCGCGTCCGGCGGCCTGAGCACCGCCGTGCTCGTGCAGTCGCCCGGTGGCGGACCGATCCTGGCTGCCGCGACCGACTAGATCGCGCTTCGACAAGAAATTGCGCAACGCCGCATGGAGCGGCGCCGCATAGCACGGCCGCCAAGAGGGCGCGCCTTCACGACCAACCCAAGGAGATCATCATGACCACTTCCCGCCTGACGCTGCCGGCACTCGCTCTCGCTCTGTGCTCGACGGCGCTGTTTGCCGGCGGCATCGCCCGTGCCGACGACGCGACCAATGCGATGAAGCCGGCTGCAAATGCCATGAAACCGGCCGCGGATGCGATGAAGCCGGCCGCAGACGCCATGAAACCTGCAACGGATGCGATGAAGCCTGCCGACCCGATGGCCACCAATTCCATGAAGCCGGCGGCTGACGCCATGAAGCCGGCAACGGATGCGATGGCTCCGGCCAAGTAAAGGCGGTGCTGTTTCCGGCTTCGGTCCCGCGGGTCCGAAGCCGGATGCACGTGAAAGTGAGGCTTCGGCCGCAACTCGCCCGTCGCATGATCGTATCTTATCCAATAGACTCCACATGATGGACGTCACAGGAGCTCAAGCCATGACCGACATTCAAAAACCAGTCATCAGACAATCGTCGAACGTCTTCCGCAGCGCGCTCGCCGTTCTTGCGCTGGCCGCCGCTGGCGCCGCCTTCTGGCTGACGCCGGCGGTTTCGGCCGAGGACGCGGTGAAGATCCCGCCGCCGGCACTCGACGAGAAGGCGGCCACCGGCACTGAAAAGGCAATCTTCGCCGGCGGTTGTTTCTGGGGCGTGCAGGGCGTGTTCCAGCACGTCAAGGGCGTGACCAGGGCCGTCTCCGGCTACACCGGCGGCGACAAGGACACCGCCGTCTACGAGACGGTCGGCTCAGGCCGTACCGGGCATGCCGAATCCGTCGAGATCACCTACGATCCGTCGAAGGTGACCTACGGCCAGCTGCTGCAGGTCTATTTCTCGGTCGCCCACAACCCGACCCAGCTGAATTTCCAGGGTCCGGACTCCGGCACGCAGTACCGCTCGACGATCTTCGCCGAAAACGATGCCCAAAAGAAGATCGCGCAAAGCTACATCGCCCAGCTCGACCAGGCCAAGGTGTTCCCGGAGCCGATCGTCACCACGCTGGAAACCGGCAAGACCTTCTATCCGGCCGAGAACTATCATCAGGACTTCCTGACGCTGAACCCGACCTATCCCTACATCGTCTACAACGACCTGCCCAAGGTGGCGAACCTGAAGGCCCTGTTCCCGGCGCTCTATAGCGAGAAGCCGGTGCTGGTGCTGGCGGCAAGCAACTGAGAATGCCCAATCTCCCCCTCGCGGGGGGAGATTTGCGCACTCAGCCGCCCCGCCCCTGCCGGCTACATGGCCTTCATCGCGTCACACGACACAGTCGGGTTCATGTCGGCGAAGGTGCCGGCCGGGTTCTTCTTCCAGGCCCAGACATGCAGTTCATAGAACGGGCCTAGACCGTAGCGGTTGGGCGCGCTGTCGAAATTGAACAGCTGCCCTTCCAGCGAAGCCGGACCTTTCGAGGTGATGTACTCGACGGCCACCAGCCTCAGCTTGCCGTTTGCCATCGGCTCGTACATCACCGCCTCGGGCTTGGCGAGTTCGACCGCATCGTCCTTCAGATAACCGGCATTGACATAGTGGATGCCCATGGCGCCGCCGGTGATGCCGCTGGCGCAAGGGATCGGCGCATAGCCCTCGGCCGTCGCCATCGCCACGTTCTCGAAGCGGCTGTTGGCTGCCCGCACCTTCTCGTCCAGCGCGCCAGCGTTGTGAGCATTGGCCGCGGTGGCCGCGATCGACAGGATCGAAAGGTTGATGAGGTGTTTGGTCCACAGATGGATGTTCATGTTCTCTCCTCCTTGTTGATGGCGCGCGGGAGCAGCCGCTCCCGCTGCGACGTCGGATCTCGGCTGCACGCATCATTGGTACCGGGTGAAGTCCCAGTAGTGCGGCAGCCCCTCGAGCTCCGGCAGGCCGATGTCGCGTCTCAGATAATCGTCCTGCGGAGGCAATCGACGCCGACTCTTGCGCAATGGCGCGAACAGCAGCGAGGCCAGCCGCCAGAAAGCCCGGCCCGGTAACGGGTCTCGTCCGACGGGTCTCGACGCCGCCGACGGCCCGCTGAACGATTCGTCAGGCACGCTGCCGTCGCCGCGAAGGGCAGTTTGATGCTCATCGATCGGGTCAACGGTAAAAGTAAGGGTCAAGAACCCGCACCTCCGTGATCTTGTCGACAGGCAGCGCGTTTTTCTGGGCCGTGCTGCGGATCGCTTCCGGCGAAGGCGCGTCATAGATGCAGAAGCTCTGCTTCTTGTCGGGCGAGACGAAGGACTGCACCCAGGTCACGCCTTTCTCCGCGTTGCGCATGATGACGCCGCCCAGCGCATCGGCGCCGGCGTCGTTCACCGGCACGCTGAGGCCGTTGGGAAATGTACGTTCAACCACATAGCGAGGCATATCAGGTTCCTTTTTTACTGTTTCACGCCCGGTTTTGAGCGCGGAGGACATTGATCACGCTCGCCAGGGGCGCGCATCGGAACCTTTCCCTATGTTTCGTGGGACGATTCCCCATGTTAACGGCGTTCACTGCTGGAGCCACAAAGCCGATACCGGGCCGCGCTATCCTGCCTGACGAAAGCGGGGTGCGGCAGCGACCCGGATCACGAAAAGCGGACGATCATGCTTCTGGAACGGCAGACACAGCTGGAGCAGCTTGACGGACTTCTCGCCGAAGCCGCGCGTGGTCGCGGCAGCGTGGTGGCGTTGTCGGGCGAGGCCGGCGCCGGCAAGACCGCACTGGTCGAGGCCTTCGTCGCCGGCGCGGCCAAGGCTACGCGCATCTTGCGCAGCGCCTGCGAGGACCTGTCGATCCCCGATCCGCTCGGACCGCTCTATGACCTCGCCCGCGAGGCGCAATGGGCGATGCCGCAGGCGATCGACGCCAGGCAGGGTCAGCGGCTGCCACTGTTCTCCGGTGCCCTCGACGTGTTCGAGACAAGGACCCAGCCGACGCTTCTGGTAATCGAGGATCTGCATTGGGCGGACGACGCGACGCTCGATTTCGTCCGCTTTCTTGGCCGGCGCATCGCCAACACCCACATCCTGGTCCTGTTGACGGCGCGCACCGACCGCAGCGAAGGACAGGCGCGTGTGCGCCGGGCGCTGGGTGAAATTCCGTCGGGCAACGTTGCCCGTATCGACGTGCCGCTGTTGAGCGAGGCGGCCGTCCTGTCGCTCGCCAGCGCTGCCGGCCGCGATGGCGACGCCATCTACCGGGTCACCGCCGGCAATGCCTTCTTCGTCACCGAGCTCCTGTGCGCCGACAATGAGATGACGCCACCGGCCAGCGTGCGGGACGCCGTTGTGGCGCGGGCCGAACGGTTGTCCGCCGGTGCCCGCTCGATGCTGGACGCGGTATCGGTGTTTCCCAGGCGGGCCGATGCTTGGGCTCTGCAGGGCCTGTGCGGCGTCGCCAGCGCCGGACAGCTGGCGGAATGTGTGTCGAATGGGCTGCTCGACGATCTGGGCGATGGCTATGCCTTCCGCCATGAAATCGCACGCCGCGCCATCGAGATGATGCTGACGACAAGTTACAGGAGACTGTTCAACCAGCGCGCGCTGTCGGCGCTGCTTGAAAACGGCGGCGTCGCCACCGCACGCCTGGTCCATCACGCCGTGGAAGCGCACAATTTCGAGGCGGTGCGCGAATTCGCGCCGATCGCCGCGCGCGAGGCTTCGCGTGTCGGCGCCCATCGCGACGCCGCCGGCTACTATGAGGTCGCCTTGCGGCAGGCCGACACCTTGCCCGTGGAAGAACGCGCCGGACTTTACGAGCAGTATGCCTTCGAGTGTCACTTGATCGCCCGCATTGACGAGGCCATCAAGGCGCAGGAACAAGCCCGCGCGTTGCAAAAGGCGCTTGGCAACACGCTGAAGGAAGGCGACAGCCTCAGGTGGCTATCGCGCTTCGCCTATCTGTTGGGCGACCGCCCGGCAGCCGACCTGTTCGGCGCCCAGGCGGTCGCGTTGCTGGAGGCAGTTCCCGCCAGTGCCGAACTTGCCATGGCCTATTCGAACCTTTCGCAGCTGGCGATGCTGGCCGAAAGGCTCGACGAGACCCTGTCGCTGGGCGGCAGGGCGATCGAGCTTGCCGAGCAGCTGGACCGGCAGGATGTCGTTTGTCACGCGCTCAACAATGTCGGCGCCGCCGAGCAGTGGCTGGATCTGGCCAGCAGCCGGCTGCATCTCGCCCGCAGCCTCGAAATCGCGCTGGAGCAGAATTTTCAGGAGCACGCCGCGCGTGCCTTCACCAATTGCGCCTGTGGCGAGATCAACCAATTGGGCTACAGCCAGGCTCAATCCTTCCTCGATCGCGGCATCGACTATTGCGTCGACAACGATCTGGCGACTTGGCGTGACTATATGCGTGGGGTTCGGGCACAGTTGTTGTTGCGTCAGGGATACTGGAACGAAGCTGCCGCCGAAGCTCTGGATGTCATAAGCAATGACCAGGCGACGGCGCTGGTCCGCTATCCCGCTTTGGTGGCCCTGGTGAAACTGCGTCTTCGGCGCGGAGATCCTTCGGCCGAGCCGCTGCTGGCGGAAATGAATCGGTTCCTGGAAAGGGGAGCCGAATTGCAGCGGCTGTTGCCGTACGCCGCCATCGTCGCCGAGCAGGCATGGCTCGGCGAGGCGGAAATCGCCGAGGCGCTGCGGCTGATCGACCTTGCCGAGACCCTGTCGCCGACGCGGGCCATGTTTGCCGAACTGGCCAGCTGGCGCCAGATCCTCTCCGCCGGTCGCGACGCGGGGGATACGGCCGGCATGGCCGCGCCGTACCGAATGCTCCTGGCTGGCGACTGGCAAGGGGCGGCCGCGGTCTGGGCGGATCTCAACGCACCTTATGAACGTGCGCTCGCGCTCGCCCAGGGCGATGAGCCGGCGCAGCGTGCGGCACTCGAGATATTCGAGACCCTTGGAGCCAAGCCGGTTGCGAGCCATGTGCGCGAAATCATGCGGCGCAACGGCGTCATTCGCATCGCCCGGGGGCCGCGCCAGACCACGCGCGCCAACAGCGCCGGCCTGACCCAACGCCAGATGGAAGTGCTGCAACTGATCGAGCGCGGCTTCTCCAACAAGCGGATCGCAGAGCATCTGACCATTTCACCAAAAACCGTCGATCACCATGTCTCCGCGGTTCTGGGTAAGCTGGATGCCATCTCGCGTGGCGAGGCCACAGCTGCCGCGCGCGATTCCGGGCTGATCTGAAAGCAGCCCTTCCTGGGGAAAGCGCATGGCGCTTTTGCGTCAAAGAGGTGGAGCGGATCAATCGTAGGTCAGGTCGGTCGCCTTGCCGCCGAACACCCGGTAGGCATAGAAGGAATAGAAGATGATGATCGGCAGCACGACCACGGTGCCGGCCAGGATGATGGCCAGGCTTTCCGGTGCCGAGGCTGCCTGCCAGATGGTCAGGCGATCCGGCACCACGAACGGGTAGAACGACCAGGCGAGGCCGGCAAAGCCAAGCGCGAAGATGGCCGCTAGCGTCAGGAACGGCGTCAGTGAATGGCGGTCGTCGGGCTTCGGCAGATGGAAGGTCTGCCGCCACAGCCACAGAAACAGCAGCGCCGACAGGATCGGC
>NZ_RZRO01000115.1:0-19910 GCF_003997975.1 Mesorhizobium sp. M7A.F.Ca.US.005.03.1.1 | reverse complement strand
GTCTAGACGACAAGACGACGTCGCCATTGAACCGCATCGAGGTCGGGATTTCGCCGCATCTTCACGCCGAGATTCCGCGCCGCCAGGCGTGGCTCGCCGCCACGGCCGAAGGCAAGCAGCCGAACCGCTTCCGTCCGCTCTCCTTTGCGCCGCCTGCGGCCTGGGCGGACGCCGGTGCGGTCGACTACGCGCCGGCCGAGATGGCAATGCCGTGCCTGATGCCGGAAGATGCGGCGCGGTTCGGCGCAAACTGGCAATGCGGCGGCGGCACCGTCTGCACGCCGCTGGCCACTGCTTCGGGCGTGCGCACCAAACTGGCGCAGTGCCTGCTGCCAAAGGACAGCGCTGACATGTTTTCCGGGCATCCTTGTCTGACCGGCTCGATCGCCAGCAATGCGGAGCAGCCTTTCAACGACCGCTACAGCATATCAGGCCAGTTCGCGGCCTTCGCTCCTGACGTTTCGCGCACCGCCTATACCTGCCGGCCACCGAAGATCGGCGTGCCTGGCGGGATCGCTTATCGCGGTTGCAACGACAAGGACCGTGTCTTCGCGGCTTTCAAGGCCGGCAAGCCGATGCCGAACGAGATCTGCGGGCTGGTCGGCGGCAAGAAATTTGACATCTGCGTGGCCACCAACAATTTCGACCAATGCCTTGGCGGCGCCGTCAATCGCGGCAACCGGCCGGCCTGTTCGGCCGATCATTTCTGCCGCGAGGACTATATGTGCCAGTCGCTGCCGCCGGACACGCCGGGCATCGGCAAAGTGAAAGGCATCGGCTTCTGCTCGCCGACCTATTTCATCTTCCAGATGCGCATCGACAACCACGCAACGCCATGGGGCAGCCCTGTCCGTGCCACGATGGGAGCGGAGTTCGGGGCGGCGGAAGAGGAGTGAGTTGCCGGCGCCTCACAGCGGGATGTTGTCGTGCTTCTTCCAGGGGTTCTGCATGTCCTTGTTGCGCAGCATGCGCAGCGCCCGGGCGATGCGGCGGCGGGTCGAATGCGGCATGATCACCTCATCGACATAGCCGCGCTCGGCGGCGACGAAGGGTGACAGGAAGCGATCCTCGTAAGCCTTTGTATGAGCTGCGATCTTTTCGGCGTCACCGATGTCCTTGCGGTAGATGATCTCGACCGCGCCTCTGGCGCCCATCACCGCGATCTGCGCCGTTGGCCAGGCATAATTCATGTCGCCGCGCAGATGTTTTGAGGCCATCACGTCATAGGCGCCGCCATAGGCTTTGCGGGTGATGACGGTGATCTTCGGCACAGTGGCCTCGGCATAGGCGAACAGCAGTTTCGCGCCATGCTTGATCAGCCCGCCATACTCCTGCGCTGTGCCGGGCAGGAAGCCGGGGACATCGACGAAGGTGACGATCGGGATCGAAAAACAGTCGCAGAAGCGCACGAAGCGCGCCGCCTTGCGGCTGGCATCGGAATCGAGCACGCCGGCCAGCACCATCGGCTGGTTGGCGACGAAGCCCACCGTGCGGCCCTCGACGCGTCCAAAGCCGGTGACGATGTTTTTCGCGAAATTCTGCTGGATCTCGAAGAAGTCGCCTTCGTCGGCGACCTTCAGGATCAGCTCCTTGATGTCGTAGGGCTTGTTGGCGTTGTCGGGGACCAGCCGGTCGAGCGACAAATCATGGTCGGTGACCGACTGGTAGCATTCGATCTCGGGAAGCTCCGATGTGTTGGAAGCCGGCAGCAGGTCGACCAGCCGGCGCATCTGCAGCAGCGCCTCGACGTCATTGTCATAGGCTCCGTCGGCGATCGACGATTTCGTTGTGTGGACGGAGGCGCCGCCGAGACTCTCGGCGGTCACCGTCTCGTTGGTCACGGTCTTCACCACATCCGGCCCGGTGACGAACATGTAGGAGGTGTCGCGCACCATGAAGATGAAATCGGTCATGGCAGGCGAATAGACGTCGCCGCCGGCGCACGGTCCCATGATCACGGAAATCTGCGGGATGACGCCTGAGGCCAGCACGTTGCGCTGAAAGATCTCGGCATAGCCGCCGAGTGCTGCCACGCCTTCCTGGATGCGCGCGCCGCCGGCATCGTAGAGGCCGATGATCGGCGCCCGGTTGCGCAGCGCCATCTCCTGCACCTTGATGACCTTCTCGGCATGCGCTTCCGACAGCGAGCCGCCGAACACGGTGAAATCCTTGGCGAAGAGGTAGACCGGGCGGCCGTTGACGGTGCCCCAGCCGGTAACGACGCCGTCGCCCGCGATCTTGGTCTTTTCCATACCGAAATCGGTCGAGCGGTGCTCGACATACATGTCGAACTCCTCGAACGAGCCCTCGTCGAGAAACACCTCGATGCGTTCGCGCGCGGTGAGCTTGCCCTTCTTGTGCTGGGCGTCGATGCGCGCTTGGCCGCCGCCCATGCGGGCGATCTCGCGGCGGCGCTCGAGTTCCTTCAGCACGTCCTTCATCGATTACCTCCCAAGCCAGCGGCATTTCGTGGTAATCGTGCCGGCAAGCGAGCGCAAGCGCCGCTTGCTCCGTCGATTTTGCTGCGCTGCAACATGAGCCCCCTTGCATTTGGTGGCGAACTGGGCCATATGCGGCGGCATAGGCGCTTGGGCCGGGACTTATCCGGCCTTCTCGACGAATGAGACTGGTTGCGTCTGTTTTCCCTCTTTCCGGTATATCGGCCCTTTTTCCGGTAAATCACAAAGCGGCGAAAAAGCCCCGTGGCATGATGCCTGCGGGCACGACAGCGCAGCCGAGTGGACGAACCCGTCCGCCCGCCTTGTCGTTTCATGAAAATTTGTTCGACGGCAGGTTGCGCCCTGCCGCCATCGATGTTTGCGGCCAGAAGCCGCGTGAAAGAAGATTATTTTGACCAACGAAAACACTTTGCCCGGTAGCAACACTGCGGAACTCACCGGTTTCGCGGCACTGGGTATTACGGGCGCGCTGCTCAAGGCCACCCACAACGCCGGCTTCACCGAGCCGAAGCCTATCCAGGCGCAGGCTATCCCGCCGCAGATGGAAGGCCGTGACATTTTCGGCATCGCCCAGACCGGCTCCGGCAAGACCGCGGCCTTCGCTCTGCCGATCCTGTCGAAGATCATCGCACTCGGCACCAAGCGCCGGCCGAAGACGGCGCGTGCGCTTATCCTGGCGCCGACGCGCGAACTCGCCGTGCAGATCGAGGATACGATCAAGATCCTCGCCAAGGGCGCGCATGTCTCGACCGCGCTCGTGCTTGGCGGCGTCTCGCGCTTCAGCCAGGTGAAGAAGGTTGCGCCCGGCGTCGATATCCTGATCGCAACGCCCGGCCGGTTGACCGACCTGGTGCGTGAGGGCGACCTCATACTTGCCGACACCAAATGGCTGGTGCTCGACGAGGGCGACCGCATGCTCGACATGGGCTTCATCAACGACGTCAAGCGCATCGCCAAGGCGACCGCGCCCGATCGTCAGACGGTGCTGTTCTCGGCGACCATGCCCAATGAAATCGCCGAATTGGCCAAGGGCCTGCTGAAGAACCCGATCCGCGTCGAAGTCGCGCCGCAAAGCACGGCAGCGGCCGAGATCGTGCAAGGCGTCGTCTTTGCCCGCACCAAGCAGAAGCGCCAGGTGCTGTCGACGATGCTCGCCGATGAGGCGATGAAGTCCGTCATCATCTTCTCGCGCACCAAGCATGGTGCCGACAGGGTGACCAAGGACCTCGAGCGCGATGGCTTCAAGGCCGCCGTCATTCACGGCAACAAGTCGCAGAACGCCCGCCAGAAAGCGCTGAACGATTTCCGCGACGGCTCGGTGCGCATTCTGGTGGCGACCGACATCGCGGCGCGCGGCATCGACGTACCCGGCATCAGCCATGTCGTGAATTTCGATCTGCCGGATGAAGCCGAGAGCTACGTCCACCGCATCGGCCGTACCGGCCGCAACGGCATGGACGGCATCGCGATCACGCTTTGCGATCCTTCCGAGAACAGCAAGCTGCGCCAGGTCGAGCGCATCATCCGCACCAAGCTGCCGATCGTTGCCGACCATCTCGGCAGCCCCGATCCGCTGCGCAATCCGGCTGAAAAGAACGAGCGTTTCGAGCCGGCCAATGACCGCAACGACCGCAATGGCCGTCGCGACGGCAGGCGGCCCGGTGGCGAGAACAAGGGCAACGGCTTTGGCAAGAAGCGCTTCGGCGACAAGCCGGCCTTCGCCGGCGAGCGCAAGCCGGACGGCGCCAAGCCGGCCTTCAAGGGCAACAACAAGCGCCGCTTCGGCGGTAAGCGTCCGGCTGCGCGGGCCGCGTAAGCCAGACCGCGCTGTAGTCAGTCAAGCTTCGGCTGGCTGATTGCCGAGACGAAACAAGAAAAGGGCGGCCGAAGCGATGCTTCGGTCGCCCTTTTTCGTCGGCCTACTTCACCACCGCTTCGATCCAGACGGCGATCCTTTGCGCCAGAAACGCCGTGGTCGATGGCGACAGTGCGTCGCCGGCAATGACGTGATTGTCCGGGTCGCCAGTGTCGTCGACCGGAACCAGTTCATGCGGCGCGCCCCAGCGCCCGGCAATCTCGCGGCTGCGGTCGGCCCGCACCACTTTGTCCGAATCAGAAAAGATGAACAAAGCAGGGACGGTCGCCTTCTCCACCGGCGCGCCATAGGCAAGCTCGGTCAGCGCCTGCATCGGCAAGGTTGCTTCGATCGGATAGCGGGTGGTCCAGAATTTTTCATTCAGCGCGTTGCGCGGCACGAAGCTATGTTCCTTGCCGGCGACCAGCCTGGCGATTTGTTTGCCCCACGGCATGGTCAGGATCCCGGCGCCCGAAGTCTTGACCCCGAAGTTCGGGGAGATGAACGCAATCGCCGCCACCCCGTCCGACGCACCGGGCTGCGTTGCCGCCCAGACCGCCAGCGAGCCGCCGGTCGAAGTCGAGATGACGATCACCTTGTCGCCGATCGCCCGGCCGATGGCGAGCGCCTCCTCATAGTCGTTGATCCAGGCATTGATGCTGCCTTGCGTCATCGCCGCGCCATCCTGCCCATGACCGGTAAGCCGTGTGTAGAAGAGATTGGCGTCAAGCTGTTCCGCCACTTCGTCAGGCAGCGGGCGGACCTCGCCCTTCGATGCGGAAAAGCCGTGGATGTAGACGATCGATAGCGGGGTCCTGGCATGCACCAACGGATCGGCCCAGACGATCTCCTTCTCCAGCCCGTCTCGGATTCCGGGGATGGCGGCTTCCGCCTTTGCCACATAGGCCTGCGGATCGTCGCCGATGAGCGAGGGATCGAAACGGATCGTGGTGTCGACGCGAACGCGCGGGCCGAACACGAAGGCCAGTGCGAGAACGGCAATAAGGCCCAGCACAGCAAGCACGATCGTCGCCCCATCGCAGACTCCACGCGGCACTTGTCTCAACCATGGCGACGGCGGCCCGAAAACGGGGAGCCTGCCAATTTCGCAGGCGTCCTATTCGATCGGCGGCTTGCGGTCGTAATGCAGAGGCCGCGCCTTCCAACTGGTCATCAGGCTGATAAACCCTCTGCACAGCGGCCTCGGCAGCAGGGCGAGCAGTTTCAGCGGCCAGCTTGTCCGGCGCGGGAAATGGACTTCGAAGCCGCCCGATTTGATGCCCCGCGCCATGCGGCGCGACGCACGGCTGACCGGCATCAGTCCCGGCATCGGCAGCATGTTCTTCTCAGTCAGCGGGGTGTCGATGAAGCCAGGATTGAACACCTGGATACGCACGTTCATCTTGTCGAAATCATACTTCAGCGACTCGGCCAGGATGTTGATGGCCGCCTTGGTGCCGCCATAGGCGGCCGTTGTCGGCCAGCCGAAATAGGACGTCACGGAGCCGACCAGCACGACATGGCCGCGCGCCCGCACACGCATGCGTTCGACCGCGGGCACGAGACCGTTGATGATGCCGAAATAATTGACCTCGAAGGACCGGCGAAAGTCGTTGACGACAAGATTCTCCCCCGGCGTCGAAATGTAATTCCCAGCATTGAAGATGGCGAGCACGATGGGACCGAGCTCCTTCTCGATCGCAGCGACGGTCCTTGCCATGCGCGGCTCGTCGGTGACGTCGCAGGGAAAGGCCGTGACGCTGCCCGGCATCTGCGCGGTCTCGACGACAAGCGTGTCGATCGGATCGTCGTCGAGCGCCGTCACCGCGACGGCATAGCCCTGGGAAGCAAGATCCCTGGCCAGGGCACGGCCGATGCCGCTCGATCCGCCCGTGATCCAGGCGACGCCGTGCTTCGGGTTGGCCCGGTAGAGTGTCATGCTGCGCCCTGTCGACTTGTTGGTGCTTTGCTCTAGCGATGAAGAAATCGAATGAAAAGCTGCTTTTCAACGTCAGCCGGAAAATGAGCTGTGGCGCAAGAGGTCGGTTTCGGGAAGCGCTGACGCAACTACAGTACCGCAAATGCGACTGGACCAGACAAATTCTTGCCTTGAAACTGCAGCTTCGGGTTTCTAGGGTTTCGGCGCACCTACACAAGGAATCCTGAATGCCCCGTTCTGTGATCGACGCGATCGGCAACACGCCTTTGATCCGCCTCAACAAAGCTTCGGAACAAACCGGTTGCGAGATCCTGGGCAAGGCCGAATTCATGAATCCGGGCCAGTCGGTCAAGGATCGCGCCGGCCTGTTCATCATCCGCGATGCCGAGCAGCGTGGGCTGCTGAGACCCGGCGGTGTCGTCGTCGAGGGAACGGCGGGCAACACCGGCATCGGGCTGACGCTGGTCGCCAAGGCGCTCGGCTATCGCACCGTCATCGTCATTCCCGACACACAGAGCCAGGAGAAGAAGGACACGATCAAGCTGCTCGGTGCCGAACTGATCGAAGTGCCTGCCGTGCCCTACAAGAACCCCAACAATTATGTGAAACTGTCGGGGCGGCTGGCCGAGCAACTGGCGCGGACCGAGCCGAACGGCGCCATCTGGGCCAACCAGTTCGACAATGTTGCCAACCGTGACGGCCATATCCGCACCACAGCGGAGGAAATCTGGAGCCAGACCGGGGGCAAGGTCGATGGCTTTGTCTCGGCGGTCGGTTCCGGCGGCACGCTGGCCGGCGTCGCCTTTGGGCTGAAGGCGAAAAGCAAGGATGTGAAGATCGCGCTGGCCGACCCTCTGGGGGCCGCGCTCTACTCCTTCTACACCAGCGGCGAGCTGAAGTCCGAAGGCAGCTCGATCACCGAAGGCATCGGGCAGGGGCGCATCACCGCCAATCTCGAAGGGTTCACGCCGGACTTTTCCTTCCAGATCCCCGATGAGGATGCGCTGCCGATCGTCTTCGACCTGATCCAGGAAGAGGGGCTTTGCGTCGGTGGCTCGACCGGCATCAACATTGCCGGCGCGATCCGCCTGGCCAGGGAATTGGGTCCCGGCCACACCATCGTGACCATTCTTTGTGACTACGGCACGCGCTATCAGTCAAAACTGTTCAACCCGGAATTCCTGCGCGAGAAGCAACTGCCGGTGCCAGGCTGGATGGAGCTGAAGAGCACAATTTCGGTGCCGTTCGAAAAGGTCGCGTGATGGCAAACAGGACGGATGCCCTGTTTCGCGACGACGCCTATCTGCGCACGGCGGATGCGAAGATCGTTGCCGTCAACGATCGCGGCGGCATCATCCTCGACCGGACGATCTTCTACGCCACTTCGGGCGGCCAACCGGGCGATACCGGTTATCTCGAACGCGCGGACGGCAGCCGCATCGCCATTGCCGCTACCCTCACCGGCGAGACCAAGGACGAGATCATCCATGTGCCGGCGCCGGAGCAAGCAGTGCCACAGGTCGGCGAGACGGTGAGGCTGGCCATCGACTGGGAACGCCGGCATCTCCTGATGCGCATGCATGCGGCTTGCCATTTGCTCACCGTCGTCTGTCCGTTTCCAATCACCGGTGCCGCCGTTTCCGAGGACGACAGCCGTGTCGACTTCGACGCTCCGGATGCCGGCTTCACCAAGGAGGACATCACCGCCGGGCTGATGGAGCTGGTGCGGGCCGATCATCCGATCTTTGTCAGGCTGATCAGTGACGAGGAACTGGCCGCCAATCCCGGCCTGGTGAAATCCAAGAACGTCCGGCCGCCGGCCGGCACCGGCAAGATCCGCCTGGTCTGTATCGGCGACAACGCCTCGGTGGACAGTCAGCCCTGCGGCGGCACCCATGTGAAGAGCACTGGCGAAGTCGGCGAAATCCACATCGGCAAGATCGAGAAGAAGGGCCGTGAAAACCGGCGCTTCCGCATCCGCTTTGGGCCGATGCCGGCAAACTGAACAGACAGTGATCGCCAAAAGGCGAGCAGGAGCACAAAATGGCCGAGGACAGCCCCTTCACCGTCGACGCAGACTGGCTGCAGCAACGTCTCGGCGAGCCGGGCCTGACGATCATCGACGCATCCTGGTATCTCCCGGCGCAGAAGCGCGATGCGCGCGGCGAGTATGATTCGGCCCACATCCCGGGTGCACGATTTCTGGATCAGGATGCCGTTTCGGATCCGGATTCGCCCTTGCCGCATACGCTGCCGTCACCGCAGCATTTTGCCCAGTATGTCGGCGCCATGGGCGTTTCGGCCGATGACACCATCGTCGTCTACGATGGTCCGGGCTTCTTCTCGGCGCCCCGGGCGTGGTGGATGTTCAGGGTGATGGGCGTCTTCCAGACCTATATTCTGGATGGCGGCTTCGATGGCTGGAAAGCCGCCGGCAGACCGGTGACGGCTGAGCCGACGAAGATCGCGCCAAGCGTGTTTCATGCCGATTTCGACTCCGGGCGCGTCGCCAGCCTCGCCGACATGCGCCGGATCGTCGACACCAGGGCAAGCCAGATCGCCGACGCCCGTGGGCCGGGCCGCTTCACCGGCACTGAACCTGAGCCGCGCGCGGGTATCCGCTCCGGCCATATGCCTGGCGCGCGCAATCTGCCCTATTCGGCGCTGTCGGAAAATGGCGAGCTGCTGTCGAAGGACCGCCTGCGCAAGGCGATCGAGGAGGCCGGCATCGATCTGTCGAAACCTGTCGTCACCTCATGCGGCTCCGGCATTACCGCAGCGGTGGTGACGCTGGCGCTGGAAACACTTGGCCATACCAACAACTGGCTTTACGACGGCTCCTGGACGGAGTGGGGCGGGCTTTCCGACACGCCTGTCGTGACCGGCCCCGTTGTGATCGGCAAGGAATGAAGACGATGGAAAACGGCGCGCTGGAAGATATTGACGTCACGGTGACGTTTCTCGAGATGCATGTGCCGCCGGCCTATTCGCCGCCGGTGCCCTACAACCGTCAGATCGCGCTGCTGAAGACCAAGGACATTCCGCTGCATTTCTACCGCTATCTGATGGACCGGGTGGGGCGCAAATGGCACTGGGTCAATGTGCTGAGGCTGGATGACGACGAGCTTGCCGCCGGCATTCATCGCGAGGATCGCGACATCAGGGTCCTTTATCTCGACGGCGCACCCGCCGGCTTCTTCGATCTCAAGCCGCATCTGCCGGAAGAAGTCGAGCTCGCCTATTTCGGCATGATGGAACATGCGACGGGACAAGGCATCGGCCGCTGGTTCCTGGGCTCCGCGATCGCTGCCGCATGGTCGCATGGGCCGAAGCGGGTGACGGTGCAGACCTGCACGCTCGATCATCCGGCGGCTCTGCCGCTCTACCAGAAGCTCGGCTTTGCACCGGTGGCGCAAAAGAAGGAAATCGTGCATCCGCTGCCTTTCGCCGAGCGCGCGGCCAGCGTCATGCGGCCCTAGCCGGAAGCTGACACCAGCTCGAATCTGAACCTGTCGTTCATCGGCCCTTCAGGCTGCTTTTGGCATGTTGCCCGCACCATCAATGCGGCCAAGGCCGAAGGAGACGAAGACATGCTGACCCGCCGTACTCTTGCCGCCGCGCTGATCGCGGCGATTGCCATGCCAAGCCTGGCCGCAGCCCAGGCGACAACGCCTTCGGCCGCGACGATCGAGCGGAAGCTCGAGGCGGCACCGCGTGTGAAATTGCGGCCGAACGAGCGCGTCACCATCCGGGAATTCAAGCGGCGCCCGGATTTGCGCCGCATGGCCCGCTCGATCGATATCCAGTCGATCAACTTCGCCTTCGGTTCGGCGGCTATTGCCAACTCGCAATACGACAAGATCGAGACTATTGCCGACGCGCTGCGGCGAATCCTGCGCCGCGATCCCGGCGCCCGCGTGCTGATCGAAGGCCATATCGACGCCGTCGGCTCCTTCCAGTCGAACCAGGCCCTGTCCGAACAGCGCGCCGCTTCGCTCAAGCGCACATTGGTGCGCGAATTTAGGGTGCCCGGCCATGCACTGGAAACGGTTGGTTACGGTGAGGAGTTTTTGCTGGTGCAGACGCAGAACGAAAACTGGCAGAATCGCCGGGTGACGCTGCGCCGCTTCGACGATTTCATCCGTTGAGTCGCAGCTCCGAAATTTAATTAGCCGGCGCCTTTGACAGGAACCTGATGAGAGCCGATCGCCGAGGGGCGATCGGCTTTTCGACATTTGGCAGGAATCGGGTGGGCGGCGAGGGTTCAAGGACATAATTTCCAATCACGACACCGGAGATTTTTCCATGACCATCCAGTTCAAAGCTTTGCCGACCGAAGCTGTCAGGACGCTGCAGCGTGGTGGCGTCGATGCTTATGGCCAAACGCCCGAGCGAAAGATCTCCGACGGTGACGGCATGCCTTGCCGGCATTGTTTGAAGAACATAGGAGCCGGCGATGCCTATCTTGTTCTGGCATACAGGCCATTCCCGGAGCTTCAGCCCTATGCCGAAACCGGGCCGATCTTCCTGCATGCCGAGGCATGCGACCGCGCTGCCGAGAGCGAGGCGCTGCCCGAGATTCTCGAAAGCCCCGACTACATCGTGCGCGGCTATGGCAGGGATGATCGTATCGTCTATGGCAGCGGCGGCGTGATCTCGACCGGAGACATCACCGGGCGGGCCAAGACCTTGTTGGAAAGCGACGAGATCGCCTACATCCATGTCCGCTCGGCGCGCAACAATTGCTACCAGTGCCGCATCGAGCGCGCTTGAGGTTGAGATTAGCCGCTGGAAACAGCTGTCGTACTCCCGTCGCATAGTCGCGATAGAAAGCCATTGTCGATCGATTTGCCGACCGCGGATGAACCGGCGGCAAATCTCGACATCGAGGAAGCGGGGCTTTGGCTCCGCTTTTTTGTTGCCTGCGTTTGGAGCAGACGTATTCCACGCAAGAAAAAAGCCCGCCGGCATGGCCGACGGGCCGCAACTGTTTGGCTGGAGGGCCTTTTAGTTGAACTTGTACTTCGCGCCGAGGCGCACGGTGTGGAAAGAGGAAGTCGAGGTAAGGGTGTCGTCAGGTGCGCCGAATTCCGAAGAAAAGTCCTTCTTGGCGAACTGCGAATAGCGATATTCGAGGCCAACGGTGACATTGCTGGACAGAGCCGTTTCCAGTCCGCCACCGACCGAGAAGCCGCTGGAGCCCCAGTCGAGGATGTCGCCGATCGGGTCGGAAGCGTTCAGGTCGAAATGCTGCCAGCTATAGCCGGCAAGCGCATAGGCAAGGGTCGATTCGTTCATCTTCATGCCAACGCGGCCCAACACATCGAACCCATAGTCCGTATCGACGTTGATCGATCCGCCGCCGAGATCCAGCTTGGAAGTCATGCCGGAGTAGCGTGCATCGACCATGACGCCTGCGACCCAGCTGCCGAAGTCATGATCGTAGCCGACGTTCAGTTCACCAAAGGCACCTTCGCCACCGAGACCATTGAATTCCAGGTCGCCGAGCGGCGGAACGTTGATCTGGTGCACGGACGCACCGGCACCACCAGCGCCGCCGATATAGAAGCCGGTCCAGTTGTAGGCTGGCGTCTCGAAGGCAGCACCGCCGCCGTTCTGGGCACCGAAACGGTAATTGGCTGCGATCTGGAAAGTATGGCGCGAGGTGTCAAGATTGAGGAGACCGTCCGGAACCCCGACGATGCCAGCCTCGGAAAGAAGATCGTCCTTGGTCCCGAAGCCCGTATAGCGATACTCAGTCTTGATCGTCCAATTGCTGTTGATGGCCGTTTCGATGCCACCTCCGACAAAATACCCGCTCTGATCCCAATCAAAGTCGAAGCCAGCGTTCGTATCGAGCTTGTACTTCTGCCAGGAATAGCCACCCAGCACGTATCCCAGAGTGTTTGGCGTCAAGAGGTAGCCGAGACGCAGGCCAGCGTCGAAACCGTAGGTTTCCTTGATCGAAGCGTCGAATCCCGTAATGTCCAGCGTGGTCCCGATGTTGCCGACGTGAGCGTCCAGCAGACCTCCGATGAGGAACCGCGGCGCGACCATATAGTCATAGCCAACCGTCAGCTCACCGTAGACGCCTTCGCCACCAATGCCGTTCAGCGAGACTGGAATAAAATCGCTGCTGAGCTTGTGTACGTTGGCACCGGCGCCGACGCCAAAACCAACGTATAGACCGCTCCAGTTAAAGCCGGCAGCTTCTTCTACCGGCTGCACGACGTCTGCTGCGTGAGCAGCAGATATCAAAGCCACAGCAGAAACAGCACCAAGAAGAAAAGATTTCGCGGATGTGCGAATGAACATATGCCCGTACCCCATGAGTAAACCCAGAATGTCTCTAGCAGGGAACCGGCCGGCACGGGAATGACAAATATGCAACAATGATGAGCAAAGTGCCGTAGCGTCACATCTTTCGACGCCATGCTTTGCCTGAAAAACAGGCTCGCAAGAAAAAACCCGCCGGCATGGAACCGGCGGGCTGGATTGAAAGGAGCTGTTTTTCGCGAAAATCAGGCGGCGAGTACCGCTTTCGGCTCGACCAGTTCGTAGCCGAGCGCCTCGGCGACTGCGCGGTTGGTGATCTTGCCCTTGTGGACATTGAGGCCGTTGCGCAGGTGGTGATCGTCGACCAGCGCCTTGAGGCCCTTGTCGGCGAGCTGCAGGCCGTAGTGAAGCGTCGCGTTGTTGAGCGCGTGGGCCGACGTGACGGGCACGGCACCCGGCATGTTGGCGACGCAATAGTGGATGACGCCGTCGACCTCATAGGTCGGGTCGGCATGGGTGGTGGCGTGCGAGGTCTCGAAGCAGCCGCCCTGGTCGATGGCGACATCGACCAGCACCGAGCCTTTCTTCATGCCCGACAGCATTTCGCGCGAAACCAGTTTTGGCGCCGCGGCACCCGGGATCAGCACCGCGCCGACGACGATGTCGGCTGAAAAACACTCTTCTTCCAGCGCCTCGACAGTCGAGTAACGAGTGTGGACGCGGCCGGCGAAGAGATCGTCGAGCTGGCGCAATCTCGGGATCGAGCGGTCGATGATGGTGACGTCGGCGCCAAGGCCGGCCGCCATCCTGGCCGCGTGCAGGCCGACGACGCCACCGCCGAGCACGGTGACCTTGCCGGGCAGCACGCCGGGCACGCCGCCCAGCAGCACGCCGCGGCCGCCATTGGCCTTCTGCAGCGCCGTGGCGCCGGCCTGGATCGACAGGCGTCCGGCAACTTCCGACATCGGCGCCAGCAGCGGCAGGCCGCCACGGTCGTCGGTCACGGTCTCGTAGGCGATTGCCGTTACGCCGGACGCAAGCAGGCCCTTGGTCTGCTCCGGATCCGGAGCAAGGTGGAGGTAGGTATACAGGATCTGGCCTTCGCGAAGCTGCGCCCATTCGCTGGGCTGCGGCTCCTTGACCTTGACGATCATGTCCGACTTGGCGAACACCTCGGCGGCCGTCTTGGCAATCGTGGCGCCGGCGGCGCGATAGGCGTTGTCATCGGCGCCGATGCCGGCACCGGCCCCGGTCTCGACCAGCACTTCGTGGCCATGGGCGACATATTCGCGGACCGAGCCGGGGGTGAGGCCGACGCGGTATTCGTGGTTCTTGATTTCCTTGGGGCAGCCGACGCGCATTTTCTTCTCCTGATCCGGCCCTTTTGGGCTCGTTCCCTGTATGGCTGGAGTGAACCACGAATCGTTGCGCAGGTGTTTGCGAATGCGCTTGCGCCCACCGGCCGGTTTCGATAATTGTTGCGCGAAACAGCAAGATATTCGCAGGATTCACGAATAATGCCGCTCGACAGGATCGATATCGCCATTCTCGAGGCTTTGCAGAAGGATGGCAGGATACCCAATGCGGCGCTGGCCGAGAAGGTCGGCCTGTCGCAGTCGGCCTGTTCGCGCCGGCTCGACAATCTGGAGAAATCCGGAACCATTCGCGGCTACCACGCCCGGCTTTCCAATGTGGCACTTGGCCACCAGATGACGGCGATCGTGCACATATCGCTGTCGGGGCAGTTCGAGAAGACGCTGTCGGATTTCGAGGCGGCGATCAAGCGCTGCCCGAACGTGCTGTCCTGTCACCTGATGTCGGGCGAATACGACTACATCCTGCGGATCGCGGCGAAGGATCTCGTCGACTATGAGCGCATCCACAAGGAATGGCTGTCGGCGATGCCGCATGTGACCAAGATCAATTCGTCCTTTGCGCTACGCGAAATCGTCGACAGGACCGCCATGGGCATGAAGCCGGAAATGGCCTAGGCCTCCGTTACCACCCGATCCATCGGAATGTCGTGCGGCTGCGGGTAGATGGTCGCGATGCGCTGCAGCTCGTAGCCGACGCCGATGACCAGTGGCTTGAACGGCATCGCTGCCAGCGTACGGTCGAAGAAACCGCCGCCATAACCCAGGCGGTAGTTCAGGGGATCGATGCCGACGATCGGCGAGATGACGATGTCCGGCAGCACCGGATCGCCCTCGGCCGGGATTGGGATGTTCCAGACACCTTTCTCCAGCCGGTCGCCTGCTTTGTAGGCGCGGAAGATCAGCGGCTGCCCCTTCTCGATGACGATGGGCAGGGCGGTGCGGCCGCCGCGTTCGTTTATGGACGCCATCCAAGGCCGCAAATCCGGCTCGCCGCGAAACGGCCAGTAGAGACTGACCATGCGGCCGGCGATCTCGCCGATTACCGCGTCGAGGCCATCGGCGATGCCTTGCGACATTACCGTTCGCGCGTCGGCCGAAACAGCAAGACGCGCGGCGATCAGGCGTTCGCGCTCAGCCTTGCGCCAGCGTCTCACATCGGTCCAGTCGCTCGAAGGCGCACGGAATTCCGGATCGAGTTCGTGCATGAAACAGGGCGGCGAAGAATACTGCGCCGGAGCATCGTCGTCACGATCGTTGGCCATGCCTCACCTCATCGCGTGTTCGATGACGCTATACCTCGCGATACGATACAACATGTGCATTCACGACATGCAACGACGAGTCTCGGGCACTGGCCATCTGTTGTTGCATTGCACAAAAATACCTACATGCAGGACAGGCAATCTTGCTATCAAGGTGAACGAAATGAACGAAGCCAGGCATCATGTCGTCGTTGTCGGCGCGGGTTTCGGCGGGCTCGAGTTCACCCGTGCGCTTGCCGGCGCTCCCGTGCGCATCACCATGATCGACAAGCGCAACCATCACCTCTTCCAGCCGCTGCTCTACCAGGTGGCGACGACGGCGCTGGCCACCTCCGAGGTTGCCTGGCCGATCCGCCACCTCCTGCGCAAGCGCAAGGATGTGACGACGCTGCTCGCCAATGTCACCGGTGTCGACCGCGCCGGCAAGCGCGTGCTGCTCGATGACGGCAGCGCGGTCGCCTACGACACGCTGCTGCTCGCCACCGGTGCCCGCCACGCCTATTTCGGCCATGACGAATGGGAGCCGTTCGCGCCTGGCCTGAAGACGCTGGAGGACGCCACCACCATTCGGCGGCGAATTCTCCTGGCCTTCGAACAGGCCGAGCGGGAGGCTGATCCCGCTAAGCGCCAGGCGCTGCTGACAATTGCGATCGTCGGCGGCGGGCCGACCGGCGTCGAGCTTGCCGGCACCATCGTCGAGCTGGCGCATGACACGCTGCGCGGCGAGTTCCGCAACATCGACACGCGGCAGACGCGCGTGGTGCTGATCGAGGCCGGCGACCGCATTCTGGCCAATTTCGCACCGAAACTTTCCGACTATGCCAGCAAAGCGCTCGAGCGGCTCGGCGTGACCGTCGAGCTCGGCCGGGCCGTCACGCGCTGCGACGCCGAAGGTGTCGTGTTTGGCGATAAGCAACTGGCCGCCCGAACGATCCTGTGGGCAGCCGGCGTTGCCGCTTCGCCAGCCGCTGAATGGCTGGGAGCGAAGGCGGACCGCGCGGGCAGGGTGCTGGTCGAGCCCGATCTAAGTGTGCGTGGCAGCCCGGAGATCTTCGTCATCGGCGACGCCGCTCATGTGCTGCGGCCAGACGGGCGGCCGGTTCCCGGCGTGGCGCCTTCCGCCAAGCAGGAGGGCCGACATGTTGCGGCTACCATCAAGGCCAGGCTCGGCGGCGACACGACCGCGCGTCCTTTCCACTACAGGCATGCCGGCGATCTGGCGACGATCGGCAAACGCGCCGCCGCCATCGATTTCGGCTGGATCAAGCTCACCGGCTGGCTCGCCTGGTGGCTGTGGGGAGTGGCCCACATCTATTTCCTGATCGGCTTTCGCAACCGGCTTGCTGTTTCGCTGAGCTGGCTATGGATCTACGCGACGGGGCAACGCAGCGCGCGGCTGATCACCCAGGGCGACGACGACAAGGGCTGATTTCCTCACCGGCACCGTTCATCCGCACGTCATCTGTTGCTGGTCGACTGACCTTCCGATGCACGCAACTTCTTGAATGGACTTGAGCCGATTTCGGCGCGAAGTTCGCTTCGGGGCAGGGCGTGTCACGTTGTCGATGAGGAGAAAACATGTCGCAACTGCTCCATCCCGTCTCCCGCCGCGATTTCCTCGCTGGCACCGCAGCTACAGGGGCGCTGATCGTGCTTCATCCCTTCTCCGCTCGCGCACAGGCCAACCAGGCGCATCTCCGGATCATGGAGACCACCGACATCCGTGTGAACGTGCTGCCTTACGATTATTACGCCGACAAAGCGAACGACACGCTGGGCTTGTCGCGCACGGCCTCCCTGATCGACGCCGTGCGCAAGGAAGCGGTGAATTCGATGCTGATCGACAATGGCGACCTGCTGCAGGGCAATCCGATGGGCGACTACATCGCCTATGAGAAGGGCCTGAAGGACGGCGACCTGCATCCGATCATGAAGGGTATGAACCTGCTCGGCTACGAGTGCTCGACGCTGGGCAACCACGAGTTCAACTATGGCCTGTCGTTCCTGGACAAGGTGCTGGCCGGCGCCAATTTTCCCTTCGTCTGCGCCAACCTGATCCGCGGCACGGAGCTTGCCGCGAACCCGCGCGACGACAAGCTCTATCTCAAGCCCTATGTCATCCTCGACAAGAAGATCAAGGACGGTTCGGGCGCCGAGCAGCCGATCAGGATCGGCATCATCGGCTTCGTGCCGCCGCAGATCATGGTCTGGGATCTCAAGAACCTCGAAGGCAACGTCAAGACGCGCGACATCGTCGAGGCGGCCAAGGCCTGGGTGCCGCAGATGAAGGAGGCGGGCGCCGACATCGTCATTGCGCTGTCGCATTCCGGCATCGACGTGAAGCACGGCGACATGATGGAGAACGCCTCGTTCTTCGTCGCCGGCGTCGCCGGCATCGACGCGGTGTTCACCGGGCACCAGCATCTGGTGTTCCCCGGCAAGAAGGATTTCCAATCGCTCGATGGTGTCGACACGCAAAAGGGCACGCTACAGGGCAAACCCGCCGTCATGGGCGGTTTCTGGGGCTCGCATATGGGGCTGATCGACCTGATTCTGGAACGCGACGGGTCGAAATGGAAGGTCGTTTCCGCCACCTCCGAGGCGCGGCCGATCTTCGAACGCGTCGACAATAAGAACAAACCGACTGTCCCGGACGACAAGCGCATCATCGCGGCCCTTGAGCAGGACCACCAGGCAACACTGGCCTATGTGCGCCGCCCCGTTGGCAAGACCTCCGCGCCGCTCTATTCCTATTTCGCGCTGGTCGCCGACGATCCGTCGGTGCAGGTCGTCAGCCAGGCGCAGACCTGGTACCTCAGGGATATTCTGAAGAACACGCAATGGAAGGATGTGCCGCTGCTGTCGGCGGCCGCTCCGTTCAAGGCCGGCGGGCGCAACGGCGCCGACTACTATACCGACGTGCCCGCCGGCGATATCGCCATCAAGAACGTCGCCGACCTCTATCTCTATCCCAACACCGTGCGTGCGGTCGAAATCACCGGTGCGCAGGTCAAGGAATGGCTGGAAATGTCGGCCGGGATCTTCAACCGGATCGAGCCGGGGAAGGCCGACCAGGCCCTCATCAACACCGATTTTCCGTCCTACAATTTCGACGTCATCGACGGCGTCACCTATAAAATAGACCTGTCGCAGCCGCCGAAATACGATGCCAAGGGCGGGCTGGCTAACGCTGGCGCCAACCGTATCGTCGACCTGAGTTTCGACGGAAAACCAATTGACCCCAAACAGAAATTCGTCGTCGCGACCAACAACTACCGGGCCGGTGGCGGCGGCAATTTCCCTGACATCAATGCCTCGAAGATCATCTATGAAGCGCCGGACACCAATCGCGACGTCATCGTCCGCTACATCGTCAGCGAGGGTACAATCAACCCGTCCGCGGACGACAACTGGTCGTTCGCGCCGCTGCCTGGAACCAGCGCCGTGTTCGAAACCGGCGCCAAGGCCAAGGATTTCATTGCGCAGCTGAAATCGCTGAAGATCGAGCCGGCAGGCGAGGGCGAGGCAGGTTTCGCGAAATACCGCATCCTGCTTTGAAGGGTGGTTTGGGGTCGGCTCGAGTCCCGGCCTTATGGCGTGGATTGAGCCGGCTGGGTGAAACGTTCCTTGATGTCAGGCATGACGAGATCCAGCGCATCGGTGGAAATGCCGCCGGAATAACCGTTCGGCAGCTGCTTGATCAGTTCGGGATCGTCCAGCCCTTGCGAAAAGTCGCCGCCGGTGTACGGGCCGAGCAGATAGACGCGGCTGTCGACGCCTTGCATGCGATCGAGAAACCGGTTCGGCCAACCCCACATCCATTTCGCGATGTTGACGGGAATGAGCAAGGTACCTTTTCGGCAGGCATCTGGAACATAGCCGCTCCAGCCAAGCGCGGCATAGCGCAGAATGCATTGCGTCAGCGACGCGCGGCTCAGTGTATGCATGTCCGGCAGTGCTGCCTTGACTGCGGCAATCGGCTTGTCGCCGCCATAGACCGAGAGATAGAAGCGCTCGTTCGGCGATAGCATGGCAAGCCGTGCGGCCAGCTTTTCGCCTTCGCCCGGAT
The DNA here is from genome assembly GCF_003997975.1 of Mesorhizobium sp. M7A.F.Ca.US.005.03.1.1. Classification (NCBI taxonomy): domain Bacteria; kingdom Pseudomonadati; phylum Pseudomonadota; class Alphaproteobacteria; order Hyphomicrobiales; family Phyllobacteriaceae; genus Mesorhizobium; species Mesorhizobium sp. M7A.F.Ca.US.005.03.1.1. Next base: position 674 of record NZ_RZRO01000115.1, on the reverse strand, counting down.
CGTTGCTCTTGACGTTGATGTTGAAGCGGCGGGCCGGGAAGTGCGCCAGAACCTCATCCAGCGACGGCATCATGCCGATACCCTTGCCGCGAAACGGAAAGATCTTGCCGCCATCCGCCGTATAGCCATAGCCGACATCGAGGGTCTTCAACTCGGCCATGGAATGGTTGCGTGTTTCTCCCTTGCCTTCCGTGCGGCAATCCAGCGTCCAGTCGTGGAAGACGGCGAAATTGCCGTCTGTCGTCGGGTGAACATCCAGTTCGAGCGCGTCAGCGTCCAGCGCGAAGGCTGCTTCCATCGAGGGGATCGTGTTTTCGAGGTAGGCATGGCGCGGCGGCAACATGCGACTGGCCGTGCACGTCTCACCCGTCATGCCTTCCCGTGCGTAGTCCTGGGCAAGGCCGCGATGGGCAAGCACTTCCGGCTTGCCGGCGGGGCGGCTCGACAACAGCGAGGTGTTGTTGAGCCAGATGCCCGCCGCGGCGACAACAATGATGCCGAAGAAGATCGTCCGTTTGCGCATCAAGTGATTTCCGATTCGTCCGTCCTGCGCGGCATCCTGCTTTGCGATCGGACTTTTTGACGGCGACCGGGCGGCGACATCGAGATCATCCTCGATATCGCCTGGTCGGCGGCAATGAAATCGAAGAACGTGTCGACTTACGCCTTGTAGA